>JAGFXV010000017.1 GCA_017861475.1 Bacillota bacterium
TCCTGATTCTTTCATGGCGGTTATTCGTCCGATAACCTCATTTTCATTTACCCCCAGCTGATCAGCAATATCCTTGAAAGGCTGACAGCTCAGAGGCATTTCATTCTGCAGAAAATCCAGTATGGAACGGTCGAGCTGATCCAGTTTCATATTTCCTGAACCTCTTGATGGGGCTTGAAAAGGCACCAACTGTCTTCGGCCATGATGCTGCCATTATAGTAATTGGCCCGTGCCCGGCAGCCTCCGCACTTTTCCTTGTATTCACAGATCCCGCATTTCCCGTCATACTGCATGCTTCTCAGCTCATTTAAAACAGGGTTTTCAGCCCATATTTTATCAAAAGGAATATCCCTGACATTGCCTAATTGTATGTTCATGTAAGCACAAGGCTGTACGTCACCCTTGGGACTTATTATGCAATAACTGATTCCCGCCAGACATCCTTTGGAAAAGCGGGTGTTGATCCCCTTTTTGTCAGCAACCCTGATAAATTGCGGCGCACAGGTAGGTTTGATTTCAATAGGTACATGTTTTTGCTTCTCCATCAAACGGGCCAGGGTTTTCTCATACTCAGCCACCCGCAGCGCTTCTTCTTCAATATCAGCACCCCGTCCGGTCGGGACAAGGAAAAATACATGATGAGCCATCGCTCCGATCTGCACAGCAAAATCCGTTATGTCTTCAAGTTCAGCCACGTTCCAGTCCATCACTGTGGTATGGATCTGAAATGGTACTCCGGCCTCTTTCAGATTTAACATGCCCTGAACAGTTAAATCGTAAGCATTCTCCAATTTTCTAAAATCATTGTTTTTTTGCGGAACCAGACTGTCAAGGCTTACCCCGGCTGCCATAAATCCGGCTTGTTTCAATTTCAAAGCCACTTCAAGAGTAATCAGGGTGCCGTTGGTTCCCAGTACGGCTCGCAGTCCCTGCTGACGAGCATAACTGCCAAGTTCGTAAATATCCGGGCGCAGCAATGATTCTCCGCCGCTGAAGATCATGATTTGAAAACCGGCTTTTTTGATTTCTTCGATCAGTTTTTTAGCTTCGGCGGTAGTCAGTTCATCATCAAGTTTTGCGCCCGCATCGCGGTAACAATGATCACAAAACATATTGCACTGATTGGTGGTATTCCATGAAACCAGCATATTTGACCCTCCCTGTCTCCCGGAATTTACAGCAACCGGGCGGCATCTTTGGCTGCATAGGTAATGATTAAATCTGCACCTGCTCTTTTTATGGCGGTTAGTACTTCCATCATCACAGTTTCTTCATTGACCCAGCCCTGCGCGGCAGCAGCTTTGATCAAACTGTACTCGCCGCTGACGTTGTAAGCAGCAGTAGGCATACCGAATCTGGTTTTAATTTCTTTCAAAACATCCAAATAGGCCAGAGCCGGCTTTACCATAACGATATCAGCCCCCTCCTGAATATCCAGTTCAACCTCGCGCAGCGCTTCCAGTATATTTCCCGGGTCCATCTGGTAGCTGCGGCGGTCACCAAATTGCGGGGCGCAGTCGGCCGCATCGCGGAAGGGTCCATAGAAACCGGAGGCAAATTTGGCCGCATATGACATGATCGGAATGTTTTCATAACCGTTCTGATCCAGGCAATTTCTGATATACCCTATCCTTCCGTCCATCATGTCCGAAGGTGCTACCATGTCGCAGCCAGCCTGGACATGAGAGATTGCTTCCCGCGCCAGCAAGTCAAGGGTCCGGTCATTATCAACGGTTTTATCAGATTTTAAAACCCCGCAGTGACCGTGACTGGTATATTCACAAAGGCACACATCGGTTATCACTATCATTTGCGGACACAGATCCTTGATTTTTTTTACCGCCTGCTGCACAGACCCATTCGGATCACTGGCTTCGCTGCCCATTTCATCTTTATGTTCGGGCAGTCCAAACAACAGTATGGAAGGAATTCCCAAAGATTCTATTTCTCTTATTTCATCTGTCAGTTTATCTGCCGAAAATTGAAATACTCCGGGCATGGATTGAATCGGTTGTTTCTTCCCCCGGCCGGGTAAAATAAACATCGGATAAATCAAGTCATTAACCGTCAGGTTTGTTTCTCTCACCATGGCGCGCAGCGTTTCATTGGCTCGCAGCCTTCTCATTCTTTGTATCGGGTAAGCCATATAAACGCCTCCTTAACATTTCGTATTAATAGTCTCGGTTAACCCGGCAGGCAGAAGTTCTCATCCATTAAGGTAGATTAATTCCCGTCGGCAAGGTCAGCCAGAATTGATTGCAGCAGTCCGTCGATGGTATATTCATTGGCAATAATATCGACTTTCAAACCCTTTTCCCGTGCTTTTTCAGCCGTGATTGGCCCGATACAGGCAACTTTCATCCGGCTGCTGAGCACTTCAGCCTGCTGACTGCCTATTATATCAACAAAATTGGTAACCGTCGAAGAACTGGTGAAGGTTATATAGTCAATTGTTTGTTGCAGCAATTCTGTAATGCTCGCATTGTTGATACTGCTTGGAACAACTGCCTGATATAAAAATATCTCTTCCACCTCTGCCCCTAAATCCCCCAATTGAAGCGGTAATATATCGCGCGCCCCTCTGGCCCGTGGCAAAAGTACTTTCTGTCCGGGTTTCATCATGGCCTGTAATTCTTTGACCAGTCCTTCCGCCTGATATTCGTCCGGCATCAGCTCTACCAGCAGTCCATATTTCTGCAAACGTTCTGAAGTAGCCGGGCCGATGGCACCTATTTTTATTCCTGCCAGATTGCGAATATCATGACCATGGCTTTTCAATTTCCGGAAAAATATATCTACCGCGTTGACACTCGTAAATATTACCCAGTGATAAGATTCAATATTTTTGAAAGCCATGTAAAGCTTATCCAAGTTTTCTTCTTCCGCGATTTCTATCGCGGGAAATTCGATGGCTTCGCCGCCCAGCTCCTTTATTTTCTTAACCAGAACACTGGCCTGGTGACGAGATCTAGTTACTATAATCCGTTTGCCCCATAGAGGACCTGTTTCCCACCAGCTCAGTCCCTGGCGCAGATCAACTGTTTCTCCAACCACAATGATGGCTGGAGGTTTCAAGCCGGCCTGCCGCACCCGGGCAACAATATCATTCAGCCTGCCACTGACAACTTCCTGGTCGGGCATGGTTCCTCTTCTGATCAAAGCCACTGGAGTTTCCGGATTTCGTCCATTTTCCATGAGATTGTTGACAATATATTCGAGATTTTCCACTCCCATCAGGAAGACCAGAGTGCCAATGCCGGTGGATATCAGTTTCCAGTTGATGGAACTAACTTCTTTACCGGGTTTTTCATGACCGGTTATCACAGCAAAACTTGAAGTCGCATCACGATGCGTAACCGGAATGCCTGCATAGGCAGGTACGGCAATAGCGGAGCTGATACCGGGCACGACCGCAAAATCAAAGCCGCGCTCCCTTACATATAATGCTTCCTCTCCGCCCCGGCCAAATACAAAAGGATCTCCGCCTTTCAATCTGACCACCATTTTCCCCTGAGCAGCTTTCTCAGCCAACAAGGCATTAATTTCATCCTGACTCAGGGTATGGCGGCTGGATTCTTTGCCAACGTATATCAATTCCGCCTGCGGATTTGCCCAAGCAATGATCTCCGGGCTCACCAGGCGGTCATAAACCACAACTTCAGCTCGTTCCAGCAGTTCTTTGCCTTTTATGGTAAATAGCCCCGGATCACCCGGACCGGCGCCGACCAGGTATACAAATCCCTTTTTCTCCATCATCATTCTCCCTGTAATCTGATTTCATCCAGAATCTGACCGGCTCCCATTGCCAGCAGTTGCTCGGCCAGCTGACATCCGCTTTTGGCAACATCATTAAAGCCGCACTCCATGGCAGCTTTATATACTCTACTGCCATCAAGAGATGCAATCAAACCGTTGATTTTCAAATGATCTTCTTCCTTTTTGGCCAGACAGGCGATCGGCACCTGACATCCTCCCTCGAGGCGGGCTAAAAACGCTCGCTCGACGGTAGTTTCCAGCCATGTGTTTTGGTCATTTATGGTTTGGACAAGTCGGCAGGTTTCTTTATCATCTGCACGCAGTTCAATTGCCACAGCTCCCTGACCAACTGCAGGCAGGATGTCTTCCGCAGCAATAATTTCTCTGATAAATTTTTCATAACCAAGTCTTTTGACCCCGGCATAGGCCAGAATAATTCCGCCCAGTTCCTGTTCTTCCATCTTTCTGATCCGGGTTTCAACATTGCCCCTCATATTCACCAGCTTTATATCCGGCCGCATTTTTTTCAACTGGGCCGCGCGACGCAGACTGGAAGTTCCGATTGTAGCTCCGGCAGGCAAACTGGCCAGACTTTGATGGCGGGTTGATATAAAGACGTCATGGGGATTTTCACGGGGCAAAACAGCACCTAAACATAAGCCCTCACCCAAAAGCGAAGGCAGATCTTTCATGCTGTGCACGGCCATATCAATTGTGCCGTTAAGCAGCTCATTTTCAATTTCACGGGTAAATAAACCCTTGTCTCCAATTTGAGCCAAGGGCACATCCAATATTTTGTCACCTTTGGTTTTGATGGTTATAATCTTTATATCTACTCCGGACAGATGACTGGACAATTCCCGGGCAACGTATTCCGCCTGCCATAAGGCCAGTTTACTGCCCCGAGTTCCCAATCTTAAAACCTGCATTATTTTCCTCTTCCTCACAATCAACTTCCAGATTAAATAGTTTCTTAACCACTTCAGCATACAAGTGGCCCTGATTGCTGACCGCCATTTCTTTCATTTTCAGTACTGGGGAACGCAAGAGCTGGTTCACAATCGATGCAGCCATATTTTGAATGATAACCTGATCACGCTCCGAAATTTTCCCCATGCGGCTAAAAGCTCTCTTAAGCTCGGTTTGTTTGATCTTTTCACCGGTATTTTTCAGGGCGGTAATAACCGGGACAACATAAAGCATTGCCAGCCACTGGTTAAATTCTTCCATCTCTTCCGCGATTATTTCTTCCGCGGCAACAGCGGCCTCATGGCGCTCCTGATAACTGGCATTTACAAAATCCTGCAAATCGTCAATATCATAAATCGTAACCCCATCAATATTTTGCAGATCCGCGTCCACATCCCGTGGTACGGCAATATCAATAAAAATGATCGGACGTCCCTGCCTGGCTCTGAGCGCATCTCCACAGTTTTCTTCTGTAATTACACAGTGATTCGCCGAAGTACAACTTATTACAATATCAGCATTGCTCATTTCCTCGGCAATCTGATCAAAGCGAATCGCCTGTCCTTCAAAAATAGCCGCCATTTCCTGCGCCTTTTCATAGGAACGGTTGGATACAATTACTGAGTGTATTCCATTGGAAATTAGATAGCGGGTGGTCAGTTTGCCGGTTTCACCTGCACCAACCACCAATACTGTTTTACCCTGCAAACTGCCTAGTTGCTGCCCGGCCAGATCGACAGCCGCATAGCTCACTGATACAGGATGCTGGTCTATTTTGGTATCTGTTCTAACTTTTTTGCCGACATAAATAGCCTTTTGGAACAAGGCATTCAATACCGAATCGGATGCATTAAAGTATCTTGCTTTTTCATAAGCATCCTTAACCTGCCCCAGGATCTGGGTTTCACCCAATATCATCGAATCCAGGCCGGAACTGACCCGGAAGAGATGAGCAATCGCATCATAACAATTTGGCTGATACATATACTCCAGGTATTGTGCTTCTGACAGACCGGAATAATTGAGTAGAAAATCCTTCAGTACTTTCTGTCCGGATGGAATATCTCGGGTCGTTGCATATAATTCAGTGCGGTTGCAGGTCGATAATATGACCAGACCTTCAATTTCTTCGTATTCAGTTAAATGCTGGTAAGCACTTTCCAGCTGTTTTTCGGAGAAAGCACATTTTTCCCTTATCTCAACCGGGGCAGTGCTGTGACTTAACCCCGCCAGGAGGACATACATTGATTTATCCGCTCCTCTGCCTCTTCGTGTCGTCCGTCCAGCAACAAATCGAGTAAATCTGAATCAACGATCTGTTCCAGAATTTGTCTGCGTTGATTTATATCTAAATTTGATTTTTGTAATTCTTCTCTTATTTGTCCTAATATATTAACAAATTGTCCGTATTCCTCGGTTATTATCTTTTCCAGCCGGCGACGCAACCGGGCAGCAAAAAGCGGACTCCGGCCTTCAGTCGATATGGCTATGGCCAAAGAATCCCGCCTTAATACCGAAGGAACAAAAAAATCGCAATTAGGAGGATCGTCCACCGCATTGACCATAATTCCCTTGCCCCTGCATAAATCAGCAATTTCCTTGTTCAACCTGTTATCATCAGTGGCAATAAAGACCATAAAAATGTCATCCAGATCATTGGCTTCAAATTCTCTGGCAAACCACTTCAATAAGTTTTGGTCAGCCCAATCAGTGATCATTTTTTCGGCCGAAGGGCTGACAACCTTAATACAAGCTCCATATTCGAGCAAACTGGCGGCCTTGCGTTCCGCAACCGGGCCACCCCCAATAATAAGGCAGTTCTTTCCAGCCACATTTAAATAAATCGGATATAGATGTTCCATTGCTTAATATAAACAGGTCTGGTGTCAGACCTATTTCTTATCCTTTTCTTCCAACTCGTCGAATTCCTCGTCCTTGGCTTTTCTGAAACTCTGCAGAGCTTTTCCCATTGACTCACCCACCTTGGGTAATTTGCCCGGACCAACTATGATCAAGACGATAACCAGAATAAGCACCAGTTCCCATGGTCCAAAGTTACCAATCAATCCAAACAAAATGAAAACCTCCTCAAATACTTTCCCTTTATGATAATTCGTTTGCGCTTAGAGGAACCTTTGTTTATAGATATCTCTCTCGTTATTATGACAACATTAGCGATCTTTGTAAAGAATCCTGACAAGGTCATTAAATCCAAAAAGAGAATTCTTACGATAGAATTTTTTAATCATTTCATTGGTTTTTCTAATCGTTTGTACTATCTGCCTCATTCTTGGTACTTTCAGTTTCCGCCACATCGGATTTCTTCTTGAAACGACCTGCTTTGGCCTTCCTTTCTTCGTTGGGTCGAGCAAAGCGAGCTACCAGGATACTTATTTCATAAAGAATGTATACCGGTATACCCATCATCATCTGCGATATAGGATCCGGACCAGGTGTCAGAGCCGCAGCCAGGATAAAAATTATCAATAGGGCATATTTCCTGTTTTTAGACAACGTATCAGAAGTTACTATCCCCATTTTCGCCAGGAAAAACACGATGACCGGCAGTTCGAAAACCAGTCCAAATGGAATCGTAAAAGCCATCACAAACGATACATACTGGTCCACCTTGAACATCGTATCCAGGTTGGAACCCGCTATATAGATAAAGAAATTTAATACCAATGGCAATATGCCGAAATAGGCAAAAATGACTCCGCCGCAGAACAATATCAAAGTTACAGGAAATAGAATATAGACGTATTTTCTTTCACTGGGATAGAGAGCGGGTTTAATGAACCCCCACAGTGACAGAACAACGATGGGAAAGGAAACACAGAACCCTGCAAAAAAAGCCAGTTTCAGTTTGACAAAGAATGCTTCGGTAACACCTGTCACAATCAGTTTTTCATTAAGGCTTTTCAATGGAGTAATGATAAAACTGAGAATTTGTTCATTGTAGGCAAAGCATACGAATGCCGCAATGATTATCGCCAGTACACTAATTATCAAAGACTTTCGCAGTGCTTCCAGATGTTCAATAATCGTTTGTTTGTCATCAGGACTTAAGTCTGATAAAAACAACCTGCACGCCTCCTTAATAATCTCTGCCGGATATAAAGCAGGCCAAGTCAGCCAATGCTTTGCGTACCGGGACATCAGGCAGAAGCTGCAGTTGCCTGATCGCCAAATCCGCATATTTATTGGTCACCTGATAGGCATAGGCAATCCCATCCGACTGGACAATAATATCGATTATTTCTTCAGCCCGCTGCCGGCAGCTATCCGGGGAGGATAACAGCGTTTTTAATTTCTGGCCGCGCTGATCAAACTTGATGGCATAAATAGAAGGCAGGGTTATAACACCTTGACGGATGTCACTACCCACGGGTTTGCCCAATACTTCTTCCGATGCTGTAAAATCGAGAATATCATCGGTTACCTGGAAAGCCATGCCAAGATAATAACCATAGCGTTTTAAAGCTGTAATTTCTCTTGGCGCAGCATTCATAGCCATAGCCCCCAATTGACAACTGACTGCAATCAGCAAAGCTGTCTTCCTTTCAATCCGGCGCAGATAATCCTTTAATCCTTGCTGCGTGTCGTAGCAGCTTACCATTTGTTGAATTTCACCCTCACATATACGCATGCTGGTATCAGCAAGAACATCCACAATATCACTGCGGTGATAGCTTTCCACCAGTAAAAGGGCATTAGCAAAAACAAAGTTCCCCGCATATATGGACATACGATTGCCCCATCCGCTTTTGACAGTTTCCTGGCCCCGCCGCAATGACGAATTATCAATAACATCATCATGAACCAGTGTAGCCATATGAATAAGCTCCAAAGCTGTCGCCAGCGGAATGACATCCTGCACAGAATCAGAAAATAATTTAGCTGACAACAGTGCAAAAGCCGGGCGAAGTCTTTTCCCTCCCGCTTTTACCAAATGGGCAGAAGCACTTTCCAGGACAGGCAGATCACTATGAATATTGTTTAATAACTGTTCTTCAACCTGATTAAGTTCTCCTGATATATAATTGAACAATTCAAAATTGGTCATTGTGTACCCCTTAAAACAGAAAGTAATTATAATTATAAAGTCTATCCGGACAAATTCCAAGTAAATGGATAAATAGTTTATTCATAACGCTGAAATGAATTATTGGTAATTCTCATCATATCCAATATCTTTCCAACCATAAAGGACACCATTTCATCAATGCTCCCGGGTCGATGGTAGAAACCCGGCATGGCCGGCACGATGGCTACACCCATTTCAGCCAGGCGGAGCATGTTGCGCAGATGAACAACACTTAAAGGGGTTTCTCTTGGAACGATCGTCAGGGGACGACGTTCCTTTAGCATGACATCGGCGGCGCGTTCAATCAGATTATTGGACATTCCATTGGCAACAGCAGCAACTGTTGACATGGTACAGGGTACGATTACCATTCCCTCGGTTATAAAAGAACCGCTGGCCAGACGGGCTGCAATATCAGCATTATTATACAGGTACAATCCTGGCTGAGGGAAATATTGGCGCAAATTTTCTTCCGGGTGATCCCCTATTTCCCAGTCCATTTCGTGCTTCAGCACCAAACAGCCCGGTTGGCTGACGATCAAATGCACTTCATACCCCCGGTCCAGTAATTCTTTTGTCAGTCTTACCCCATATATGACACCACTGGCACCGGTTACAGCCACGATATATCTTGGCATCAGGTTTCCTCCCGTTATAATCATCAATTCAGTATGTCAACAACTGCCATTATAAAAATGATCAAGCCTACATAGTGATTGATCTTGAATGAGGCAAAATTTACCCGTTTCAACTGCCCCGGCCTGACTATGATGTGTTCATAGGTCAATATAATGGCGGTGAATGCTGTCCCCACATAGTACCATATGTTCAGATGCAAGATAACGCCCGTTAAGATCAGACATACGATCGTCAGCAAATGAAATGCAGCAGAAAAAACAAGTGCACCGTTTTCACCGAAACGAGCCGGAATTGAATAAAGATGGTTGGCCCGGTCGAAAGCTATATCCTGACATGCATACATGGTATCAAACCCAGCTGTCCAAAAAGCAACTGCCAGCCCCAGCACAAAAGGTTGCCAGTCAAAAGTCCCGCTGATGGCAAACCATCCTCCCACGGGTCCGATCCCGATGGCCAATCCCATGATCAGGTGGCACCACCAGGTAAAGCGTTTGGTGTAAGAATATATCCACAGCACCAGAACCGCTAGGGGTGCCAGCTTAAAACACAGTGGATTAAGATTAGCCGCGGCATAAAACAACAATCCAAAAAAAACAAACACCAGTACCCACACCCATTTGACGGAAAGCTGGCCGGAGGCCATGATCCAGTCTGCTGTACGCGGGTTGCGGCGGTCTATTTCGCGGTCGATCAGACGATTGAGGCAAAGTGCAGCTGAGCGTGCACTAACCATAGCCAGTGTTATCCATCCAAACTGAGCCAGACTTGGGGTCCCCATCAGCGCCAAAAAAGCCCCCAAATATGCAAACGGCAAACCGAACAAGCTGTGTTCGAAATCGACCATGGTGAGAAACTTGCTCAGTTTATCCAATTCCGTATTCACTCCATTTTTTCGTCACCAGCGCTTTTATTTCCGGACTCATAACGATATCCTCCGGCCATTCCCGGGTATGACCTTCCTCTGGCCATTTGCGGGTGGCGTCAATACCCATTTTGGAACCAAAAAGCGGTAGCGGTGCAGAATGATCCAGCACATCCAGCGGTCCTTCAACGATCATTGTATCCCGGCGGGGATCTGCATTATTAAAAACTTTCCACATAACTTCCGAGACATTCTGCACGTTTACGCTTTCATCAACCACAACGATGTATTTGGCAAACATCATCTGTCCCATTCCCCAGAGGGAATTCATTATCTTGCGGGCATGACCGGGGAAAGATTTTTTAATCGAAACCAGTACGCAATTATGGAAAACACCTTCCATGGGCAGATGCATATCAACGATCTCCGGTAGTTGGAACTTCAGCAGAGGCAGAAATATTCTTTCGGTCGCCAGTGCCAGATAACAGTCCTCCTGGGGGGGCTGGCCGACAATCGTCGTTGGGTAAACAGCATCCTTGCGCCGGGTGATACATTTAATGTGAAAAACCGGATAATCGCCGGGCAGGGAATAATAGCCGGTATGATCACCAAACGGACCCTCCCGCCGGCTTTCTGCCAAATCAACGTAACCTTCCAGAACGATCTCCGCATCTGCCGGAACTTCCATGTCAATCGTCCGGCAGCGCACCAAATCGACCGGTTTTTTGCGTAAAAAGCCCGCAAAAATCAACTCGTCAATATCCGGCGGCAGCGGCGCGGTAGCAGCGTAGGCTATGGCCGGATCTCCGCCCAAGGCAACGGCTACTTCGATTATATCCCGGCCCATTTCTTTCGAAGCTCTGTAATTGGCTGCTCCGTC
>JAGFXV010000213.1 GCA_017861475.1 Bacillota bacterium
TCAATCAGCAGATCCCGCGAACGCTCAGTCATGCATACAATGCCTGCCGCCCGGTGGCAGACATCATTCAGGATTTGTTTTTGCCTTTTAGAAGGACGGGGAAGTACGGTATGCGTAATCAATACATATGGTTTGCGCAATAATTTGATCAGATTCAAAACGTATTCTCCGTCCTGGCCTCCGAAAATCCCGTATTCATGCTGCAGGACGATCAGATCCACAGAAGTGGCAGCATTTATGAAGGCGGCTGCTTTTATATAATCCTGGCGCTGGTCTTGCCTGATATTAAATATGACCTGATTACTGTAATGATAGCTGCAGCTGCTGTCTGAAATGGCGATTATTTTTATATCGTGTCCCTGCCCGGTAATACTTCTGCACAAATCGGCTGAAAATGTTGCAATCCCGCACTGTTTGGGCGGGTAGGTCCCTATATTCAATATATTCATATTTCTTCTCCTTTTTTATTACGCACTTTTTAGAGTTCCTGTAAGTTATTCTTGCATCTTTTCCTGGGGCTTATACCTGAATGCATTTTATTCCTTATACTGCAACTTTTGTCGTGTTTAAGCCGATGGAATCAAGATAGGCAAAAAGAGTATTTTTTATTTCGTGCAAAGCTTCAGGAGAGTCACCTTCACAACGGCAAATGATTTCCGGACCGGTATTGGAAGCACGTACCAGACCCCAGCCATGTGGGAAGATGATGCGAGCGCCATCAATGTCGATGACTTCATGATCCTTTTTAAAATGGTTGAGCACTTGATCGACCAGTTTGAATTTGGTTTCATCATCACCGGGAAGACGAATTTCAGGGGTTGAGTAGTATTTGGAAATATTGCTCAACATATCACCGATGCTCTGGTTGCTGTTGGATAGGAGAAGTAACAAACGGGCGGCGGCATAGAGGGCATCATCATAGCCGTAATAGTCGTCAGCAAAAAACATATGCCCGGACATTTCACCGGTAAAAATGGCGCCGGTTTCTTTCATCTTGGCTTTTATCAAGGAGTGACCGGTTTTAAAAATCAGCGGTGTACCGCCCAAATGCTTGATTTCATCAATCAGACTTTGGGAGCATTTTACCTCCACAATACAGGGCAGATCAGGATAGCGAGGCAAAATATCCCGCCAGAACAGAATCATCAACTGATCGCCCCAGATCATATTACCGTCTCTGTCCACCACGCCCAACCGATCCCCATCCCCGTCAATACCGATACCAATATCAGCCTGGGATTGCTTGACCAATTTGATCAGATCCTGCAGATTTTCAGGTTTGACCGGATCTGGATGATGATTTGGGAAAGTCGAGTCTGATTCACAGAAAAGCGGAATTGTTTCACATCCCAAACGTTCAAATAATTCAGGAGCAAAAGGGGAAGCGGTGCCATTGCCGCAATCAACCACGACTTTTGGCTTATTGGAGCCAAGTTTGATTTTTTCGGTTATCATTTGCATGTACGCTTCACGGATATCATAGCTGGTCAATTTACCGCTTGGGAGTGACGCAAAATCTCCTTTTTCCGCCAGTTGTTGGATGGCTATAATCTGGTCGCCATAGATCGTTGATTCCCCCAACAGAAGCTTACATCCATTGTATTCGCCCGGGTTGTGACTGGCGGTTATCATGATGCCAGCTAGGATTCCCAGGTGCCGGGACGCATAATAGAACATGGGAGTTATGACCATGCCCAGATCAACGACGTCACACCCGCTTTGCAGTAAGGCTTCCGCCAGCAGATCACGGTAATGGGGCGATGACATACGGTTATCCCGACCCAGCAGGATTTTATGATAACCATGCTCACGGGCATAAAGCGCAAAAGCACGGCCGATGTCAAACATAATATCATCAGTCAATTCCTGGTCGACGATGCCGCGAATATCATATTGCCGATATATATTCGAGTTGCTCATCTTTCCCTCCCATACAATGTTTACAGTAGATCATGGCGCTCGAGCGTTTCAATTTGCTTGACCAATTGGCTTATATCCTGGCAGCGTTGTCGCTCGGCAACCAAAATAACATCATCGGTTTCCACCACCGTCAAATCTTTCACCCCAAAAAGTACTACAGTTTTGCTGTTTTGTTTGACCATGCAGTTTTTGCTGTCCACAAATAAAACATCCTGACCTAAAAGATGATTTTGTTGCTGGTCATATGGGAAAAGCTCAGCCAGCGCATTCCAATTACCGATATCTGACCAGCCAAATCTGCCCGGTACCACGGTTATGCGTTTGCTTTTTTCAGCAATGCCGTAATCGAGACTGATATTGGGTAAAGAACCGTAATTCTGCAGATAATGCTCACATCCGTATTGCAAATAGGTGAAAATTTCAGGCAGGTAATTTGCGAATTCTTCCATCAAGGTCTTCACTTTTCCAACGTAAATACCTGAATTCCATAAATATCGGCCAGTATCAAGGTACATGCCGGCCGTTTTCAGATCAGGTTTTTCCCGAAAGGATAGGACTTGAAATACTTCTTTCAGATCACTGATTTCCTGGTTGGATTTTTCAATATAACCATAACCCGTTTCAGCATGATCCGGCTCAATACCGATCGTTACAATATGGTTTTGCTCGGCTGCCTGGATAGCCTGGTTCAAAGTCAGACAAAAGGACGGAATGTCCAGAACATGATGATCAGCAGGAAAAATGGCCAGCACCTCATCCTGTTGCGCAGGATAAAAATGCGTAAGGGACAAACCTACAGCCGGGGCAGTATTTTTCCCTTCCGGTTCACTTACAATCTCAATTTTATCGGCATTATCCCGATACTTTACGATATTTTCAATATCCGCCAACAACATGTCATTGGTTATGATCAGGAATTGATCGGCACCGGCAGCAGTCAAACGATCCAGGGTATCATCCAGCATGGATTTGCTGTTGATAAATCTGCACAGTTGTTTGGGATGTTTATTACGGCTTTCAGGCCACAGACGAACTCCGCGTCCCCCAGCTAAAACTACGGCAATCATTGTTTATACCTCCGTGAATGGTTGCAGCCAATTGGTTAATTATTCTATAAATCCCCTATCTATGGTCAACAAGTAAGTGACGGCAATTTATCATTGAGTTTGCATATGCAATTCTTGATTATTATGGACAAATACGCAGAAATATATAAGTTGACCTGAAAAAAGCTGAAAAAAACAGAGCCATTGATAAATAATCAAGACTCTGTATTATATTTTGCAAATATAAAAATTATGATTGAAACTGATTAATCGGAAATTGCGAAAGGCCCCTGCAGTTGCTCTGGCTTGGGACCAAAGAACTGAAAATAATTGCATTGAATCCGACCATTATACAGTTTGCGCTTTTTATCAGCCTTGCGCTGGAAAAGTTCTTCGAAGCGCGGGTGGGGGCAAATAATATAAAAAGACCAGGTATCAAGTTTGGCAAATACCTCGCCCATGACCCGGTAGAGCTCCTCGGCCTCATTTAAATCGGCCAGTCTTTCCCCATAGGGAGGGTTGGTGATTAAATAGCCATATTTGTATTTAGAACCCAGCTGTCTTACATCTCGTTGCTGAAAAGATACCAGATTTTGCAGACCGGCTTGTCTGGCATGAAATCTAGCCAAGTCAAGCACTGTTGGATTTAGATCATATCCCATTATACCCAGGGGTTGATGCTGCAGAATTGAGTCATTCGCTTCTTCACGTGCCTGGCGCCATATGACAGCCGGTATTTGTGTCCAGTTTTCCGCAGCAAAATTACGGTCCAGACCCGGCGCTATATTGCGTCCGATCAATGCCGCTTCGATTGGGATGGTTCCCGAACCGCAGAGGGGATCGATAAAAGCCCGGTCAGCTTTCCAACGGCTTATATTGATCAAAGCAGCTGCCAGTGTTTCCTTCAACGGTGCTTCTGCCGAAAGCTTGCGATAGCCACGTTTATGCAATCCTGCTCCGCTGGTATCGATGGTAAGCGTGACCCGGTCCTTTAGAAGAGCGGTCTGTATTCTATATTTGGGACCGTCCTCCTGAAACCATTTACGAGGATAACGAATTTTCATTTTCTCTACAATTGCTTTTTTTACAATGGCCTGGCAATCCGGGACGCTGAACAGTTTGGACTGGATCGACTTTCCCTCCACAGGGAATTCAGCATTTTCAGGCAACCAGTCATCCCAGGGCAAGGCCTTGGTCTGTTCAAATAACGCTTCAAAACTTAGCGCTTTAAATTCACCAGCTTTTATCAGCACACGATCAGCCGAACGCAGCCAGAGATTACAGCGGGCAAT
>JAGFXV010000214.1 GCA_017861475.1 Bacillota bacterium
GGGCGAAAAGCATTCAAGCTGATCTGGAACTGGAAAAGGCTACTGTTCAATATAATCGTATGAAGACGCTGGCTGACGCCGGAGCGGTCAGTCAGGCTGAACTGGAAGAGGCGCAAAGATCCTTGCAGCTTAGTCAGGAATCTGCTCGTGCAGCAAAGGCTGCACTGAATTCGATGTCTCAAAACGGCCCTGATATAGAAATCCTGCAAGCTGAACTGAGACAACGCCGGCTTGATCTGCAGGAAAAAGAAAAACTGCTGGAGGATTATAAAATCATTGCTCCGACCAATGGGGAATTGCTGGATTTATATGTAAAACCCGGGGAACTGCTGAGTAAAGGCAGTCAGGTTGCCCTGCTGGCAGCCGGGCAGGGATTGCGAATTAAAATTCAACCGGATCAACGTTATGCGTTACTGGCTGCTCGGGGCAATCAGGCCAAGGCATGGATTACGAATGCGGAAACAACCAGGTGGGATGCCCAGGTAGTATATACGGAACCGCTGGGCAATGCTGAACAGGGCTCCTTCACAGCGGAACTTGCATTCACCGGCGCAAAACCTGAACTCTATCCCGGGCAGTTGTTATCGGTGCAGTTGTTTGCACCATCCCAGTCCGATGCCATCATCATTCCGGATCATTATTTAACAGAACAGTCGGGTCAAAACGGGGTATGGCTGGCCGTTAACGGTCGGGCTCATTTTACACCGGTGCAAATCGGTCTCAGAACCGGTGACGGAGTGGTTATAAACAACGGCCTGCGCTCGGGTGATCTTATTCTGGAACCGACCGGATTGATTGAAAACCAAAAAATATCTGCCCGGTCAGACAAGGGTTAGAAAATGAAGAGCAGTTTACGATTTGAATTCAGTCTGGCGCGGCGCTTTTTAGAGGAAAACAGGAGTCAGACCCTGTTGATTATCCTGGGAATTGCCATTGGTGTTGCGGTAATGGTTTTTCTGTCGGCGCTGATTGACGGTCTGCAGGCCAATTTAATTGATAAAACGGTAGGAAGATCGCCGCATATTGTGATCAGCAACGATGAAAATGCGGCTGCCGGTGCAGTAAAATCCAAGGACGGCGACCGCGTCTTATTGCTGGATGCGACCCGCAAGACCATGCGTCCCATTGTAGAGTGGCGTAACATCACCAATGACCTGGCGGCTGATCGGCGCATAAAAACGGTACTGCCGGTGGTGGAAGGATCTGGCTTGATTGAACGCGGGCAGGTCAGTCGTGCGATACTTTTGAAGGGGTTTGATTTGGTCAAGGCAGACCAAATTTACGATATTTCCGACTCATTTGTGGATGGCAGTCCCAACATACGGGACGGGGCAGTATTGATTGGCAAGGATCTGGCTGCTGATCTTGGGGTAGGAGCAGGCGAACCGATTAAACTTGCGTTGTCTGGCCGGGATTCATTGACGGTAGTGGTGGACGGGGTTTTTGACCTGGGGATAAGCTCCGTTAATCAACGCTGGCTGGTCATGGATCAGCGGCGAGCCGCTGCCCTGCTGGGCCTGGGCGACCGGATCAATACCATTGAAATGCAGGTTTATGATGTGTTGTCAGCCGATGCCCTGGCTCGTGAATGGGCGCTGAGATTGCCCGGCTATGAGGTGGTAAGCTGGCAGGAGAGCAATGCTTCCTTGCTGGCGGGACTTCGCAGTCAAAGCAGTTCCAGTTACACGATTCAGTTTTTTGTTATGATGGCAGTCATTTTGGGAGTGGCATCTGTCCTGGCCATCAGCGCCGTGCAGAAGTCAAAACAAATCGGCATCCTTAAAGCAATGGGCATACGCACTGCCAGTGTTTCCAGGGTATTTATGATCCAGGGGCTGGCGCTGGGGATGGGGGGGACTGCTGGCGGACTTGGCTTAGGCCTGCTTATGAGCAAGGCTTTTATTGTGCTGGCCCAACAGGATTATTCGCTGCTGTTGAGACCATTTACCGCTGCTGTTATTATCTCAGCGACGGTCCTGTCTGCCACCCTGGCTGCTTACCTGCCGGCACGGCAGGTATCAAAAATTGATCCGATCGAGGTGATCCGCAATAACTGAGGTATTAATCAAAACGACCGGCATCACCAGAGACTTCGGGGAAAAGGTCAAAACCAGGGTCCTGTTTGGGATTGACCTGGAGATCCGCGCCGGTGAGTTTACCTCTCTAATCGGCGCTTCCGGATCAGGGAAAAGTACGCTGCTCAATATTATCGGTGCTTTGGATCGTCCTACTGAGGGGCATGTGGTCATTGACGGGACTGATCTGGGCGAACTGGATGATGACGGGTTGGCGCTTTTTCGCAATCAGACCATGGGATTTATTTTTCAGTCCCATTTTTTGCTGCCCCAGTTCACGGTGTTGGAAAATGTCATGATCCCTTATCTGATTTATGCCGGCCGGGCTACTCCGGAGGTGAAAAAAAGGGCTATGGATCTGCTGGATCGGGTAGGTTTGAGTCACCGCAGGAACAACCGGGCCAATGCCATTTCCGGCGGAGAACAGCAGCGGGCGGCGATTGCCCGTGCCCTGATAAATCAGCCGAGGATGATCCTGGCCGACGAACCGACCGGCAACCTTGATTCGAGCAATACGGAAAAAGTATTTACCATGCTGCGGGAAATCAACCGCGACTACAAGACCAGTTTTATCATGGTGACCCATGACCGGGCTTTGGCTGAGCGTACCGACCGTTTGCTGATCATGAGCGACGGAAAGATCGTGGAGGATATTTGCCATATTTAGCCTTAAATAACCGGACTTAAGAAATGATCAAATTTATTATTGGGGGGATAAACTTTGAAAAAATCGGCTATGATTTTAGTTCTTGCTTTGACCATGGTATGCCTATTGGCAGTTGCGGCCCAGGCAGGCACGGTAAACATAATCGTTAATGGCGATACCGTTGCCTTCCCTGATGCCCAGCCTTACATAAATGAGGACAATCGCACCATGGTTCCGGTCCGTTTCATCAGCCAGCAGCTGGGCGGTGAGGTAAGCTGGGATGAGGCTGCGCAAACGGTGAATATAAAGTATTACCAGCTTGCCATCAGCATTCCGATCGGAGATAAATATGCCTATCTTGCCGGAAAGAAAATTGAACTGGATACGAGTGCGGTCATCAAAGACAATCGCACCATGGTGCCGTTGAGATTTGTCAGCGAAGCGCTGGGAGCGAAGGTGTTGTACAATAGTACCTATTCAAGCGTACGCATCAGCAACCGATACGATTTCAGCGACGTTCTGGAACGCAACGGCCAATATAAATCGGCGCCGTCCCTGACCATCGACCGGCAAAAGAAATATGCCGCCGTTGTCGAGACCAATCGCGGTACGTTTACGCTGGAATTGTTTGCTGATCGGGCACCGCTGGCCGTCAATAATTTTGTGTTTTTAGCCAAGGAAGGATTTTATAACGGCGTGAAGTTTCACCGTATTGTACAAGATTTCATGATCCAAACCGGTGATCCGCTGGGCAACGGGACAGGCGGGCCGGGTTACAAATTTGCGGATGAACTGCCGCCGGTGGAGAAATATGGTGCCGGCATCGTGGCCATGGCCAACAGCGGGCCTGACACCAACGGCAGTCAATTCTTTGTCTGCAATGGTGCGGATGCAGAGAATTTGAACAGTAATCCTGATTACACTGTATTCGGTCGGGTCGATAAAGGGATGGACGTGATTCTGAAAATCTCTGATACACCGGTGGAGTCCAATCAGGTCGGGGAAATCAGCCAGCCGATGGAGGATGTATTAATCAAAAGTATAACTATCGTGGTTGGGAACTAGAGAAGAAAATCGGCAGGCGGAACCAAAGACGCAATCATAATCTTTTGCCGGCCATGACGCCGGCAAAAGATTTAATATATCTTAGCTTTTTATTCCATGGTGATCAGCTTAAATATTTCCTGGTTGATCTGCTGCAAGGCAGGGTCATCGAGGTCGTTTCTTTGCTCATGCAAGACGGGATTGATGACTTTCCCTTTGACCTGGGCCGGGCGGTCGGTCAAAACGTAGACTACATGACCGATCAGCACAGCCTCCTGAATATCATGGGTGACGAAGAAGACACTGCGCCGGTCCTGTGTCCAGAGCTTGACAAACGATTTGATCAGGGTCATTTTCAGCTGGGTATCCAACCCCTTGAAGGGTTCATCCATCAGCAGGATATCGGACGGATAAGCAAAGGCCCGGGCAATTGAAACCCGTTGTTTCATGCCTCCGCTGAGTTTGGACGGATAATAGGAAGCAAATTC
>JAGFXV010000018.1 GCA_017861475.1 Bacillota bacterium
CGTACAACGTGTTTTGAAAATCGCCGGGATGAAAAAAGAGGACATTGATATATGGGAACTGAACGAAGCATTTGCCGCCCAGTTCCTGGCTTGCAACCGCGAACTGCAGCTGGATATGTCCAAAGTCAATCTGAACGGATCCGGGATCTCTCTAGGTCATCCGGTAGGCAACACCGGCCTGCGGATCATAATTGCTGCGATCAACGAATTGCGCCGCCAAAACAAGAGGTTTGGCTGTGCTTCCCTGTGTGCCGGTGGCGGTCCGGCTATGGCAACGATTGTTGAAGTTCTGTAAGAAATAAGTGGATGATTTTTGTTACCTTCATATATCATGCGGGTTTCCGGATGATATATGGAGGTAACTTTTCGTTTTAGCAGCGAATTTTATTGTATTCCCAAAGGATAATCCCTATCATTGACGAATACTTAACCAAACGAAAGAACAAGGAGCCGATAAAATATGAATCAATCCAAAGATTTGCCGCCCGGCAGTCTGCAGGGCGTGACAGTTGTAGATTTTACCTGGGTGCTGGCCGGGCCGCACTGTACCAAACTGCTGGCAGATATGGGAGCTACGGTAATAAAGATAGAACCCTACGGTGTTGGAGCCAACGAACGGCATCTGGCGATACAGAAAACCAGCAACGGGGTCACCCAGAGTTCCTACTCCATTAATGTCAACCGCGGCAAAAAGAGCCTTTGCATAGATCTGAAAAATCCGCAGGGAAAAGAGATCATTACGGAACTGATCCGTCGTGCGGATGTAATTGTGGAAAATTATGCTCCGGGGGTCATGCAACGTCTGGGACTTGATTATGATTCAGTAAAAGAGATCAAGAATGACATCATCTACTGTTCTATCTCCTGCTTCGGACATTGGGGACCATATAGCCAAAAGCCCGGTTACGACATGATCGCGCAGGTGGCTAGTGGCTGGACGGCCCAAAGCGAAGTTTATCAGATTGCTCCCAATTCAGTCGGGGATACCATGGCCGGGGTTCACGCAGCACTGGCTGTAGTGGCAGCAATGCTGGTGAAGAAAACCCAGGGGATCGGACAGAATATTGATATCGCCATGATGGACTGCTTGTTTTCCCTGCATGAAAATTCCGTTCCCTGGTATCTCCTTGGACAAGCAGTTGGCGAACCTGTTCATCCCGGTAAAATAGGGCGTCTCCATGAAGGCTATGCGCCTTATGGCATTTATCAGGGGAAAAACGGTGTGGTCGGCATTGCCTTGTTGTCAGACAATCGCTGGGAAGCGATGGTTAGAACCATGGGGGAAAAATACATGTGGCTGCTTGATGATCCGCGCTCCAAAGATGTGACTGCACGCTGTATGAATCCCAAGGTAGTCAACGATGCGCTTGATGAATGGGTGATGGCGCAGGATTCGGTTGAGGAAGTGGAACGGATATTTGACGAGGTAGGCATACCTTGTATGCGGGCGCGTACGATTGAAGAACTTTGTGATACCGACCCGCAAGTCAAAGCCCGTGATATGATGCCTTTCATTGATCAGCCTTTTATCGGGCCCATGAAAATGTATGGAAGCCCGCTCAAAATGTCCGCCACACCTGCCTGTGTGCGCGGCTATAGCCCGTTCCTGGGAGAACATAACCGTCAGGTATTATCTGAATTATTGGGTTATAGCGACCAACAGATAAATGTTTTTTACGAAACCAAGGCGCTTTATCATGAGGAAGCAGTCGATAAGCTGAAATAAAAATGTTGAAGAAATATATAACTTGCGGTAATTCCTCAATAGAAGAAGACAGAGGTTAACCGCGAGTTTTTTTATGAAACTTTATATATATATTACATATGTGATACAATCGAAATATATATTATTAGTGAGGGGCGAAAATGAATTTAAAAGAACTTGGATTTAAAATTCAAATGGCCAGGGAAGAACAAAACATGAGCCAGGATGAACTAGCCCATGCAATTGGATGTTCCCAGTCGGCACTTTCAAATTACGAAAAAGGCAAGCGGCATATCTACCTGGAGCAACTGGAAAAGCTTTCAGCAGTATTAAATAAACCGCTCGATTATTTTGTGGACAATATAAATGGAGAAACTCAGAAAGCTGTTCAGGTAAACGACATCCAACATACAATTGAAAATAAAAAAGATGATAACCAGGAACATAATAAGCGATTTATTAAATTGATGAATGATATTTACGAACTATCGGACGAGAACTTTAATGCATTAAATGTTTATGTACAATTCTTGAAATGGAAGCAGAACAGGGGGGAATAAGGAATGGATTTATCGCTTGATAAGAAGCAACTGGAATATATCAACTTAATCAGAGAACTGGGTGAGCAAAAAATTATTCCATATTCATCAAAACCAGTTCATTCATCTGATATCCCATTTGATTGGCAATTGATAAAAATGCTGGGTGAACATAATCTGGTCTGCCCTACCATTCCCGAAGAATATGGCGGGTTGGGTCTGGATCGCTTTACGACTGCGCTGGTAATGGAAGAGATTGCAGCGATTTGTCCCGGTTTGGCTGCGGTGGTTGATACCAATGTTCATGCGGTTGAACCACTTCTTTTAGCTGGCAGCAAACAGCAAAAAGAAGAATATCTGCCTGCTTTGACCGGCAAGGATGCCGAACTGGCTGCTTTTGCACTTACTGAACCGACGGGCGGATCATATATCAATGGTATGACTACCAATGCTGACAAAAGACCTTGGGGCTATGTAATCAACGGACAAAAAGACTATGTATTAAATGCCCCGCTGGCAAGTTTTATCCTGTTGTTTGCCTTTACCGATAACGATAATAAAAGCAATTCCATGCGCGCCTTCATTGTTCCTGCCGATACCCCCGGTTGCATAATTGGTTCAGAACATAATCTGGCCGCACTGGAATATGCCCGTACAGCCTCAATAAGTTTCGAAAATATCAATTTGCCTAACGATCTAATTATAAAAGAGCAGGAAATTTGCAGTGGCTATTTGTTGATGGGGCAAACCCTGGATCTGGGACGGGCGTTGGTTGGAGCTACCGCAGTGGGTATTGCCAGGGCTGCTTATGATCTGGCCCGTGAATTTGCAGATACCAGACTACAAAACGGAGTCAGCATCAGACATCATCAGGCCATAGCCCATATGTTGGCCGACATGGCTACCAAAATTGAACTGGCTCGATTAATGACCTGGAAAGCCTGCTGGCTGATTGATAAAGGGGGAGATTATACGGTGCCATCTGCCATGGCAAAAGTAACCGCCAGTACCTTTGCTCAACAGGTAACCTGCATGGCATCCGACATTATGGCTGCCCGGGCATTTGAAAAAGATTCGCTTATTGAACGACTGGTTCGTGATGCCAGGGTCCTGTCTACCCTGGAAGGCACCAATAATATACAGAAAAACCTGATCGCATCCCTCTTATAAAAAAAGAATTTATTTGGAGGACATATGTATATAATATTGGAAGGAAAATGCTCCAACTGCGGTTTATGCGCGGATGTTTGCCCGGTTGAAGCCATAAGTCCCATAGGTATATATAGAATAAAAGCCGAATTATGCATTTCCTGCGGGTTATGCCAGGAAAGCTGCCCTTCTGAAGCCATTGCAATAACTGATTCGGGTTAAATATAATACCTTTCATTGATCTGCATAAAGGCCATAAGGCCTTTTTTTTTTGCCGTCTTCAATTACAAATGAAATAAATAGCAAGCAATTACCACGACAATCTTGTGGAAGTATTACATATGTGATAAAATTAAATCGTAGGGAGTTGATTAGGCGCGCAATCAACAACCATAATGGCATATACGTAATCGAAAGATATGCAGGAATTATAAATTACAAGGAGGTTTTACGATGTTTGAATTCTTGATGACCCCTGAACAGATGAAACTTCGGGACGAAGCCAGAGATCTAGCCAAATCAGTTACGCGTGAATATATCCTGGATATGGATGCAGACAAAATCAAATATCCCAAGGATTATCTTCGGGAATGCGCCAGACGCGGACTTATCGGACTCAGAGTACCCAAAGAATATGGCGGACGTGGGTTGAAATGGGAAGATGATATTATTGCTTTGGAAGAAATCTGTGTAAACGGCTACATGTTCGGATGTACTTATGGGGTTACCGGTGACGTTGTGCCCGAGGCTATCGTGCACTTTGGAACCGAAGAGCAGAAGAAAAAGTTCTTGCCTGCCATATGCAAGGCAGAGAAATTTGCCGCCGAGTGTTTAACTGAACCGCGGGGCGGTTCGGACTTTTTTGGATCCACTACCTATGCCAGAAAAGATGGCGACGATTTCATTCTGGAGGGGCAAAAACGCTTTATCGTAGGGGGGGAAGGGGCTGACTATTTCCTTGTATACGCCAAAACGAATCCGGAAGGCAGACCCACTAATTCAATGACCTGTTTCATGGTGGAACGTGAAATGGGAGTCAAAACTGAATATCTGTATGGTCTGATGGGATGCCGGGGCGGCGGAACCGCCAGAGTCGTTTTTGACAATGTAAGAGTACCCATGGAAAACATTATAGGTGAAGTAAACGGCGCTTTTCCGATTTTCTATCAAATGATGGGAGCAGTACGTCCAGCTCTTGAAATAGCCACCGACTATACCATGAAACGCAAAGCATTTGGTCAGACTATTAATGAATTTCAGGGGGTTAGCTTTAAAATTGCGGATTCAGCTGCTAAAATGGATAGCTGTCGCAGTTTTATGTATACAACTGCTCGTGCCGTTGATTCCGGAGCAGATCCCAGTCTTTGCCGGCGTATCGTATCAGAAGGCAAAAAGTTTGTTACCGAACAATGCTGGGATGTAGCCAATCTTTGCATGCAGGCAATGGGAGGTATAGGCTATACGGATGTATATCCGGTAGAAAAAATCCTGCGCGACATGCGTTTATCCATGATCTGGGTAGGCAGCAATGAAATTATGAACGTAATTGTTCAACACGAATGGTATACGGAAAGAAAGAAAGAATTAAAGAACAATACAACTAAACGAGCCAGTGAATTCGATGCGGCCAGTGCTTTTGATGTGGACGAGAAAATATACGAGTAAAAATTAAAAAGCAAGCGATCAAACACATGTTATAAGGAACAGTACAAGTATTAAATTTTCAATGCAGCAAGGAGATGAGACAATGTACGAACAATGGCAGAAATTGTATGAAGAAAAATTAAAAACTCCTGAAGAAGCAGCTCGGATGATTGTAAATGGCGATAAAATATCCCTGCCGACTGCCAACGGTACTCCCAGAGTATTATGGCAGGCGATAGCAAAGCGAATCGCTAATGGGGAACTGAGAGATAGTGAACTGACGGTCGGACTGAACCTCAATGCACCTTTTTTATGTACACCGGAGGTTGCCAGTCAAATTCATTATCGGGCTGGTTATATCAGTCCATTTGAACGCCCTCTGGCCCAAAAAGGAATTCTTGATCCCTGGCCGGTCAGGTTTTTTGACATACCTCGCACCATGATGGACAGTGATTATAATGCAGTCACCATGACCGCCAGTCCGATGGATGAAAACGGCTGGTTCAGTTGTGCACTTAACTGCACCCACAGTTATTCCCTGACCAGACGGGCCATAAAGCTGGGAAAACCGATGAAAATATTTCTGGAAGTAAATAAAAATGCTCCTCGTGTATATGGACACAATCATTTCCATATTTCGGAGGTTACTGCAGTCAACGAGGCGGACTGGGATCTGATTTCTCTGCCCAGAGCTGAAATTACGAAAGAAGATGTTGCCATAGCCGGCTATATCGCGGAGCAGATTCCGGACGGAGCCTGTGTCCAGTTGGGGATCGGTGGTCTGCCTGATGCGGTCGGCAAACAATTGACCCATAAAAAAGACCTTGGCTGCCACACGGAAATGATTGTTGATGCCTACCTGGATCTATATAAATCAGGAGCTTTGACCAACCGTAGAAAAACCTTTATGGAAGATAAAATGGTGGGCAGCATTGTTATCGGACAGCCGGACTTATATAAATTTGTTGATCAGAATCCGGGGGTTGAGGTTCATGGCATTGATTTCTGCGCTGATCCGGCCAATATTGCCAAACACGATAATTTTATGGCCATTAACGCCATAACCGAATGCGATTTGGGTGGCCAGTGCATATCGGAATCAATGGGGATCGTACCTTTTTCAGGTATAGGCGGGCAGGCCGATTTTGTTCAGGGAGCCTGGCAATCCAAAGGAGGCAAAGCCTTCCTGGCCCTCTATTCATCCTATACCGATAAAAAAGGCGAACTGCATTCAAAAATCTCTCCGGTTGTAAACGGCTGGGTAGGAATCACCCGCTGGGACGTGCAGTTTCTGGCAACGGAATACGGCTGTGTTTATATAAAGGGTGCCAGCATGCGTGAGAGGGTGCAGAGGATAGTAAGCATAGCCCATCCTGATTTCCGTGATTGGCTGGTTCATGAGGCTAAACGGATGAACCTGATTGATTCTGCATCAGATGTTAATACCAGGCATATGCGCAGAGCAATTTAAGCTACAAATAATTTTGCATATGAAATCGGGGTCAAGTATACTGACCCCGATTGATTGTTTCATTTTGCACCGATTATTTGAGCAGATCCCTGACTTTGATTTCCGGATGGTGATAGCGCTGATAGGCGGGAGTTTTTTTGCCGTACTGCAGTGCTTCCTGGGGACACCATTCGATACAGGCCAGACATTGCTCACAGTGATTTTGCCAGACCAGTTTATTATCCTCCATGACAATATTATCGCAGGGACACACTTCCAGACAGAGCCGGCATTGATTGCAGCGCTCATCCGCCCAGAAGCTTTTATCCATTTCGTGAACATGAGAAAAACTCAAGTTGTAAATCCAGGTAAAAATGATCCTTTGCCAGAGGGGGCCCTTTTCTACCGGTTTATAAACATGGGCTTGAATCTCCCGGGCTATAGAAGAAATCTTTATACGTGCTGCAACGAAGCGCTGGTTCTGTTCTTTTTCCGAGCCCGGCCCTCCCCAGGGAATGTAATTGGAAGGCATTACCACTGACCAACCGTTGGCCAGTTTCATTCCCCGGGAAGACATTTCCCGCTGCAGTTGTATCAAAGTATTGGATACCTGGCCGGCATTATTGGCCACAGCGAAAATATAATCCACTGGCCGGGAGGACAACTGATCCAGAAAATCCATCACTCGGTGAGGTACACCCCAAATATGAACGGGAAAAACCAGACCGATAACGGATGAATCAATTTCATCCCAATTGATGTCAGCATTGACCATCGAAATCAGTTCGGTGTTCCCCAACTCTCTGGCCAGGAGTCTGGCGATCCATAGTGAATTGCCGGTCCCCGTATAGTAAAAAATAGTTGTTTTTTCCATTTATAAATCCTCACGATGTTTATCGATTGTTTTTTATTTAATTCAGCATAACGATTACCGGCTTGATGGTCAATAAATACCTGGTCTTGTTATAATGCTCCCTGAATGATACTATGACGATAATAGGTGTTTGCTGTTTATTATAAATTAAAAATATAATTGACCAAATTCATGATAAAATTGAGGTGTACTATGATAACCAAAGAATTGGTGGATCGAATTAATGAGTTGGCCCACAAAAAAAAGAGCGAAGGATTGACTTTTGCGGAGCAGGCCGAGCAAAAAAGGCTTTACAAAATATACCTGGCTTCAATACGTGAACAAGTTAAGAACCAACTGGACAACGTAGAAATCATTCCCGATGATCATGTTTGTGATGATACCTGTCAACACCATCATCATGGCCCAGGATGCAGCCATGACCACCATCATCATGGTCCCGATGGCAAACATGAAAAGCATTGATTGAATAGATAGTATTTTGGGGCAGGAGCCGGCACGAATTTCCTAACTTTATTAGCGGGGGTTTGGAATGATCGGTAAACGTACGGAATTAAATCGTATATTGCTATATCGAAGCTTGCTGGATGACGAACTGGTCAATCTGGTATGCCAGATGTTGGACTGTGACGGTGCGGCCAACAGGGTTAAATTTGAAGAATACTTCTATATAATAAGCAACAGATTGATCGAATACAGCCGCATTCACGGCAGTCAGGGGGATGTCTGGCAAACCTATTTTATAGATTTATTACTGCAGGATGAAAATCCTTTTAGCCTGGGATGCGAATGCAGTGCTGATCACATTGACCCGCAGCTGCGGATTATGGCCCTGAATGATTTGCATAACCTGAAGGATCTTTTCAACCTCAACTGGTTGAACATGTGTAAATCGACATTTATTCGTTTGGATTGCAATTATCCCTATTTTAAAGGTTTGATCCCCCCTGATCCGGCTCGTTGGGAAGCTAAAAGCAAGTTGCTTGAATTGACAGGGCAAGGACCGGAAGCAGTGCTGGAAGCGCTGGAAAAGTATTATTTTCAATTTGGTTGTGGTCTATTAGGACGCTTTAATGCTTTCCGCTGGGATAACGGTCTGCATCCCATCGCTCACCCTGATCCGATAACACTGGATGCGATCATCGGATATGATTATCAAAAAAAGATCTTGCTGGACAATACTCGTGCTTTTGTGGCTGGACGTCCGGCTAACAATATTCTGCTTTACGGCGCCAAAGGCACCGGCAAATCATCTTCCGTCAAAGCCTTGCTGAACCTTTTCGCTGAGCAGGGTTTGCGTATGGTTGAGATTACCCGCCGCCAGCTGGCTGATATCCATAAAATCACGGATCAACTGCGCTATCGCCGCCATCGGTTCATTTTCTTTATTGATGACCTTTCTTTCGAAGATTTCGAGGTGGATTACAAGTATATCAAAGCCAGTATGGAAGGCAGCCTGGAAGCCCGCCCGCAGAATATAATCTTCTATGTTACTTCAAATCGCCGTCATCTTGTCAAAGAAACCTGGAATGACCGTCAGCGTGGAGAAGAGGAGGTATTCCCGCCCGATTCCCAGCAGGAAAAACTGTCTTTTGCGGATCGTTTTGGCATCAGTCTGGCCTATTTGTCACCTGACCAGGAACTTTACCTGCAGATGGTTGCGGAAATGGCTGAAAATGAAGGGATCAAGATGGATCCGGAAGATTTGAGAAACAAGGCAATTCAGTGGGAGCTTGGCCATCACGGCAGGTCAGGCCGTTCGGCCCGCCAGTTTATTGATGACTTGCTGGGGAGTCTTTAAGCTGTAAATTACAGGTGGATCCCCAGCATCCTAAAGGCAGGTCCCAATGCCTGACGATCCGTCAGAACTTTCTGCAACCAATCTCCTTGCCGGGCAAGCAGTCCCGTTGCTCATCCCTGAGACCATTGGCGGCTTTGCCTGCGCAATGAAGTTTCCCGCCGCGAACAACACCCAGCAAAAAAAGAATTGATCTGCTGCCCGTTCAGGGTATAACTGCCTGCTTGACCTGCATTTTCAGGCACCGGTTTTGGCCCGCTTACTTGTATTTGCTTTCTTCTTTGGAGCCGATTTTGATTTTTTGGCTTCGGTCATTTGCACACTGGCTTTAAGTGCTTCCATCAGGTCGACAACTTTACCTCCCTGCGGCTCGGTAACGGGATTAACATATTCCTGCCCGGCTATTTTTGCTTCGATCATTTCCCACAGTGCCTGACGGTATTCATCTTCGTAGCGACCCGGATCAAAGTCGATGGACAGGTTTTCAATCAGATCAACCGCCATTTTCAGCTCGTTGTCATGCAGTTTTTCCACTCCAACACCAGCGCTCAAAGAGGCTGGCGATCTAATTTCATCGGGGTAGAATATGGTTTCCACAATTAAATGCTCGTCTTTTACCCGCAACACAGCCAGGGATTGTTTGGAACGGATCATGATTTTGGCGATGGCGATTCGACCGGTTTTTTTCATGGCTTCCACGATCAGTGTGTAGGCTTTGTCGCCGCCTGATGAAGGTTCCAGATAATAGCTTTTATCAAAGTAGATCGGATCCACCTGCTCCAGCTTTACAAAGTCAAGGATATCTATGGTTTTGGTATTTTCCTGCGGAATGCGGGCAAAGTCCTCTTCATTCATAATGATATAACTGCCCTTCTGGAACTCATAACCTCTGACAATATCTTCCGGTTTCACTTCCTGTTCGCATTTGGAGCAGACTTTTTTGTAGTTGACCGGCGCCATACAGCTCTGATGCAGATAATGGAATTTCAGATCTTTGTTTTCAGTGGCAACATACATACTGACAGGAATATTGACCAGACCGAAACTTACTGCGCCTTTCCAGAGCGTTTTCATAAAAGATACTCCTTTCCGGTTTATACATTTAGCTTTTATGCTTTGATCTGAATTTATTCGTTGGGCAAATTTTGTTTGAAGTTACGTTGGCCAAGTTTGAAAACATGTGGTAACACAAAAGAAATTGGGGAGGAACCATTTGCGGGTTAATTCATTTCTAAAAACGACCAAATACTGCTAGTATATAAGCATATATTCTTAAAACGTCTTGAGATTGCATTACTTGGGTTGGGGATTCAATATATCACAACAATTATCGGCAAGGTGCTGCATTATCTTCAGGTTGCCTTAGTTGCGAAAGCAAATGCAGGTATAAAAAGAATGAGACTAGCGTTGGCGGAGATTTCAGAATGGGATTAAATGAACTATGGTTTGTCTTAATAGCAATATCCTTCACGGGGTTCTTTTTCTTCGAAAGTTTTATTTTCGGAGTTGGCATCCTGATGCAATGGATGGGACGCAACCATGATGAGAAAAATATGATTATCCATTCCTTGGAACCTGTTCGGGGAGGAAATGAGGGGTGGCTTATCATCGCAGGCGGGGCGATGTTTGCTGCTTTTCCGGGGTGGTATGATACCATGTTCAGCAGCTATTACAGCACACTGTTTCTGGCTTTGGCTGCTTTGATCATCCGCGGCGTGGCCATTGATTTCCGGGATCGTCTGGATAAGCCCGCCTGGCGCAAAACATGGAACCTTTTACTGGGCATCGCCAGTCTGCTGATCCCTTTCCTGTTGGCAGTGACACTGGTCAGTTTGCTGGCTGGTGTACCGATCAATGAAGAAAAGGAATATGTGGGCAATTTCTTCGATCTGCTGTCATGGCCGGCCTTGTGTTACGGTTTGGATCTGCTCGTCTTTTTCCTCTATCATGGTGCGGTATTCCTGAATTTAAAACTGCAGGGAGAAATGCTGGACCGGGCTTACAATACTGCTGTTCGAACAGGATGGCTGTCTCTCATAATGGGAGGAATTGTTAGCGTTACTGCGGTATTCACCCCCAATATTTTCACCAAACCTGTTTCACTTGCCCTTGCCGCAGTGGGCATGCTGGCTTATGTGCTGTCATTTATCTGTGTTGGCAGGCGGCGTATCAGTCTGGCTTTTATCTTGAACGGGGTATCCATCATAGCTGTGATAGCAGCTTTATTTACTTCCTTGTTTCCGCGGGTTATGGTTTCCAGTCTCAATGAATCTTTCAGTCTGACCATCTACAACATTTCCTCCAGTCCATATTCGCAGAAAGTTACGACCATCGTAGCGCTTATTCTGATACCGGTCGTATTGCTCTATACCGCCTGGGCTTATTCTGTATTCAGAAGAAGAATCGCAGCCAGCCTGGAACATTTGCTGGAAAGGCCCGGTTATGCCGGGAAAAATTCAATATCAGGAAACTAAAAAAGATACTTTGGGATATATATTTGATATAAAGAGCCAAGCAAAGCACAGATTGCCCTGATGGAGAAAGTGTTTTGGTTATGCAGGAGAGGAGCTATTCAAATGATTGCGAACGGTTTCAAATTCCTGATGGATCTGCATGAATAATTCAACCAGATAAGGATCAAAATGACTGCCGGCACCTTCCGTAATAATAGCCCGGCTTTTTTCATGGCTGAAAGCTTCCTTGTAGACCCGTTTCGAACGCAGCGCATCATAAACATCCACAATGGCCATGATGCGTGCCGCGAGAGGGATATCTTCCCCGGCCAATCCTTTGGGGTAGCCGCTTCCGTCCCATTTTTCATGATGACCGATGGCAATGTTCATGCCCATTTGCAAAAAGGTGTTGTGGGTATAACGATGTTCAACCTGGGCCAGCGTGTTGAACCCGATGGTGGTATGGGTTTTCATGATCTCGAATTCCTCCGGGGTCAATCTGCCCGGCTTGAGCAATATGGCGTCAGGTATACCTACCTTGCCGATATCATGAAGAGGGCTGGCGTGATAAATATTATCAATAAACTCTTCGTTGATCCTGTCCGCATAGCGGGGCAACAACTCCATTCTTTGGGCCATTAGACGGCACAGACTGGCGGTTCGTTCGATATGATTGCCGGTCTCATCATCCCGGGATTCGGACAACTTGACCAGCGCAAAGATGGTGGCCATCTGTGAGTCTCGGAAAAACCGACCCAATGGATTCCCTCGGCGATTTGCACCGGCCCGCTGTAATCAAGCTCATCCTGCTGCAATAGATTCATATTCTGCTCCTTCCCTTAAAATGTTGCTTATTTAACATATATAACTGGTTGTGGGAGTGGAAGGGTATTCTTTGTAACTCTATTCTAACATTTTCCCTGCGATTGAGGGGACTTACCTACGCATTGGCAATGATGGTTTTCTGGCTGAAACAAGGGTTGCTTTCATCTGTCTGTTCAGGCCAGTGCTTGACTTAAGCTATGAAAGTGCTATCATAATAGAACAGATGTTCCTCGAAAATGCGGTGGATGTTATGAAGGAAAGAGTTATTCTGCATTCAGATCTGAATAATTTTTATGCTTCGGTCGAATGTCTGCATCGTCCGGAAATACGCGACAAGCCGGTAGCGGTCTGTGGAGATCCGCTTTTAAGGCACGGGATCGTGCTGGCTAAAAACTATCCGGCCAAAGCCACCGGTATTCAGACCGGTGAAGCCATTTGGCAGGCGCAGCAAAAATGTCCGGGTTTGGTCGTGCTGCCGCCTAATTTTGGATTATATCTGCGCTTTGCCCGGTTGGCCCGGGAGATTTATGCCAGTTATACCGATCAGGTGGAGCCTTTCGGTTTGGATGAAGCCTGGCTGGATGTGACCGGCAGTTGCCATATGTGCGGAGACGGACGGGAGATCGCCAACCGGATCAGAGCGCGCATCAAGGAGGAACTGGGCGTAACTGCTTCCGTCGGGGTAAGCTACAACAAGATTTTTGCCAAGCTGGGCAGTGATATGAAAAAGCCGGACGCCACCACCGTCATCACCAGCGAAAGTTTCAGGTCAATGGTATGGCCGCTGCCGGCTGGTGACCTGCTTTATGTAGGGCGAGCCACCAAACGTAAACTGGCTGCCCGGGGCATCGTCAGCATCGGTGATATTGCCGTTACCGATCCTGCCTGGCTGCGCTCTCTGCTGGGCAAGTGGGGAGAAGTGCTGTGGTCTTTTGCCAACGGGCTTGACGACTCGCCAGTCATCCGCATGGGGGAAGAATCCCAGATCAAAAGCGTGGGCAACAGCATTACCACGCCCCGCGACTTGGAAACGGATGAGGATGTGGAGATGACTTTTTATGTGCTCAGTGAAAGCGTGGCCGAGCGTATGCGTGAACATGGCTTTAAATGCCGTACTGCCCAGATCTATATCCGCGACAAAAATCTTTGCAGCATCAGCGCCCAGGATAAATTTTTAAGGCCCACCCAGCTTTCATCCGATTTGGCTGAAAAGGCGATGAGTCTTTTTCGTGCCCATTACGTCTGGGAAAATCCCATTCGCAGTCTGGGGGTTAAAGGAACCGATCTGGTGGCGGCGGACAGCTGTGAACAGCTTTCTTTGTTCGAAGATGAAGAAAGACGCCGGAAACAGGAAAAAATTGAAGCCGCCGTCGATGGATTGCGTCACCGCTTCGGCCATTTCTCCATACAGCGGGCGCTTTTACTGCAGGATCAGAAATTGGGGGCAATCAATCCCAAAGAGGATCATGTCATCCACCCGGTGGCATTTTTTAAGGAAGGCGGATTACCGTAAAGGAGGTAAATGACTATAATGGAGGAAAGACGTTACTGCAACCCGGATAAAGTGTATGTCAGCGTCAAAGCGTTATTTTATCCGGATGGCGGATTTAAACCAACTTCTTTGATATGGGATGACGGGTGCGAATATGCCATCGACAAAGTCACCGACATTCGCCGGGCAGCCAGCCTGAAAGCCGGGGGCACAGGCATCCGTTACACCTGCAGGATTGGCAATAAAACCGTTTATCTGTTTCTGGAGGAAGACCGCTGGTTTATGGAAAGAGGGAGGGGTTAGCCATCTGCGGCCGATATCTTATCTCTACCGAAGAGGAAATCATTGAAGTGCGTGAGATCATGCGGCAAATCAATCAGCGTTACGCTGGCCGGCCTGAGTATGCCAGGATGAAAAGCGGAGAGATCTTTCCCACCGATGTGGTTCCGGTGCTTGCGCTGGAAGATCAGACCGTGCGGACCAGTTTGTTCAGTTGGGGCTTTCCCCGCTGGCAGGGCAGCGGAGTGATCATCAACGCCCGCCGCGAAACGGTATTGGAGAAAAAAATATTTCGCCAGGCTTTTTTTGAGCGGCGCTGCATTATACCCTCCACAGGCTTTTTTGAATGGAAGAAAGGAACGGAACAAAAAGGAAAGGATAAGTACCTTTTGCGCCTGCCGAACACACCTATGCTTTTCATGGCTGGTATATATGCGAATTACCGGCGGGAAGGCATGGATCTTCCCGGCTTTGTGATTCTCACCACCGCGGCCAGCTCTTCCGTGCAGCCTATCCATGATCGTATGCCGGTCATACTGCAGCCTGACGAGCGAACCGATTGGCTGCAGTATGAGAGCTTTGCCCGCCGGGTCATTGAACGTGAAGGCCCTTCGCTGGAAGCCCGAAGAGTGTAAATTTCAAATGAATCAGGGTAACAGGCGGTATAATCTGCATTTATAAGTAAAATATTGAAAAATTATTTATTAGCGCCGAAAAATAAAGTACACTGATATTAGTTGAGTCGTGGAGACTTGCCGTGACCCGACAAAGGCGGAGGGGAAAAACAAATGAAAGTGCTGATTGCCGATGATGACAAAATCTCTCGTTTATTGGTGAAAAAGTTGTTAACATCAATAGGTTATGAGGTTTTGGAAGCCGAAGATGGTGAACGTGCCTGGCAGATCTTGCAGGAAGAACCGATTCGTTTAATAGTGCTTGACTGGGTAATGCCCAAAATAGACGGAACAGAGCTGTGCAAGCGTCTGCGGGCATCGAAAGGTGAAGAATATTATTATATCATTGTGCTGACTGGCCGAAACAGCAGCGAAGATATCATTGCAGGACTACAGGCTGGAGCCGATGATTACATCACCAAACCATTCCTGCCGCAGGAATTTGAAATGCGCTTAAAAATAGCCAGACGGATACTGGTATTGAGGCAGTCTATGCAGGAGGATTTGGAGAATCAGCGTTATATAATCCAGCATGATATTTTGACCGGGATCTTGAATCAGGAGGAAATAATCAAGGTCCTGGAAAAAGAAATCAATCGTGCGCAACGTCAAAAAAGCAAACTATCTGTCATTATGGGAGACCTGGATAATTTCAAGCGAATAAATGATATGTATGGAAATGCTGCGGGGGATACGGTGCTGGCTGAAATAG
>JAGFXV010000215.1 GCA_017861475.1 Bacillota bacterium
TCTCGAATTTGTTTTTCGTAATCGTAATGGTGAGCTCAAAACCACACTGACTTCTGCTGATATTATTAAGGTTGACGGTGAAGACTGTTTGCTTTGTGTGGTAAAAGATATTACAGACCGCAAACAGATGGAACGGGATTTAATCCTGTCGGAGCAGCGTTTTACCAAGGCATTTTACTATAGTCCTATCACTATGAGCATTACTACGCTGGAAGAGGGACGTTTTTTAAATGTAAATGAAAGTTTTTGCCGGGTTCTGGGCTATACCCGTGAATATCTGCTCAGCAACAGTTCGATCGATATCGGGTTCTGGGTCGATCTTTCTCAGCGTGCAGAAGTAAAGCGTATCATTGGTGAAGGCGGTTCGGTTCGGGACATGGAAGTTCGATTCCGCAGAGAAAATGATGAAATCAGGTTTGGCTTGTATTCTGCGGAAAGAATCGAGTTGGACGGCGAAATATGCATTTTGAGCCAGTTTATAGATTTGACCGAACGCAAACATATGGAAAATGAAATGACCCGTCTGGGACAATTAAATCTGGTCGGGGAAATGGCTGCCAGCATTGCCCATGAAATCAGGAATCCTATGACTACGGTGCGTGGTTATATACAGTTGTTAAGAGAAGTTGAAAAATATGCCGATGAAATCGATTCATTCAACCTGATGATCGAAGAGTTGGATAGAGCCAATTCAATCATTACGGAGTTTCTATCTTTGGCCAAAAATAAAATGGTGGAGATTAAACCGGTCAATCTTAATACCGTAATTAAAAATGTTTATCCGTTAATATTAGCCAAAACTATGATGCAGGATAAAGTGATGAGTCTGAATTTAAACAATATTCCCGATATGCTTCTGGACGAACAGGAAATCCGCCAGTTGATTCTCAATCTGATCAACAATGGTCTGGAGTCGATTCCAGAGGGGAAGGCAATATCTTTATCCACCTATACATCTAATAACCAGGTGATTCTGGCGGTGCGTGACCAGGGGGAAGGGATCAAGGAAGAAATCATTGATAAGCTGGGAACCCCATTCTTCAGCACCAAAGAAGGTGGTACCGGATTAGGCCTGGCTGTATGTTACGGCATAGCATCCCGTTACAATGCTAAAATTGAAATAGATACAGGAATACAGGGCAGTACATTTTACGTTTGTTTTCCCCTGCAATAAAATTTTTAACCCCGGTTTGAGCCTGTTGCTTTACGTATTTATATGTGAAAGCGGCAGGTGTTTTGTTTTGTCTTGGATTGCTCTGCTGTTTGATTTTGCACTTTCCCAAGGGAGGTTCCACTGAACCCTTCTTTTTGAATAGATGAAAATCTCCCGCAGATGCTATGCTACAATGAAAGCAGAGTTTCTATAAGGAGCGTAATAATGGATAAGAATTCAGCAATCGATGCCGATAATCTGCTGTATCAGCTTTGGCTGGATTATCGAAACGGCAATCCGGCAGCGCTTGATGATATATTTGAAAAATTAACACCATTTTGTCTGCGGGTTTGTTCCAAAACCTGTGGCAAATATATTTATGAAAATGATGACGAGGCCAGTATCGCACGATTAGCAGTGGTGGAGGCACTTGACAAATATGACCCCGCCAAAGGGACCATGCCAATTTTCATCGGGCAGGTCATAAGAAACCGCATCATTGATTATAAACGCAAAGAACGCAGACAAAGCGTAATATCTTTCAACCTGCTGTCAAAAGGGGCTTACAGGTTTGAGGAGGAAGTTGACGAATCATTCTTCGAAGAAATTATCGATTCAATAGCTAGAAAACAAGAAATTAACAAACTACAGGATTTGTTGCAGCAGTTTCAAATTTACATTAATGAGTTGCCCAGCCTTTCACCACAACAGCAGAAAACCCGACAAAACGCCCAGCAAATTGCCGCAATTATTGCAAATAATCAAGACCTGTGCGACTATTTGCTGACTAAAAAATCTCTGCCGCTAAAAGAACTGGAGGAAAACTGGCAGATTAATCGCAAGTTGGCTGAACGATACAGAAAATATATCATTATGGCTGTTTTGATTTATATAAATGATTTTCCTTTATTGCAGGATTATATTTTGCCGATGAAAGGAGGCCGGGCAGATGAAAACTAAAAAAGGAATTGTCGTGGAAGCCGATAAAAACAAAGCGGTTATTTTACTGCCGGGCGGCGAATATAGGAAAGTTCGTACCGGAGGCAACTATCTTGAAGAAGGCGATTTGTATGAGTATAACAGTACTCCCGTGGTCAGATATGCAGTTGCCGCTGTTTTATTGCTGGCCATCATTGTAGGCGGCATAGACTATAATTCCGTCAAAGCATATGCCAGTCTGGGGACAGATCTCGAACTGGGCATCAACCGCTGGGGCAGAGTCGTGTCTGTACAGGCCAAAAGCATCGAAGGTCAGCAAATACTGGATAATGTGCAGGTGAAAAATGATAAACTCGAAATTGCTGTGGAGAAAATAACCCGACAGGCAATGAAAGAAGAGAATAAAAATCCGCAGGAAATCCGCCAAAATCTCAAGACCAAAGTCAACGCCAAGGATAATCAAAAACTCGAAGAAAATATTAAAAAAAATGTTAACAAAGGGCTGGATAAAGCAATTCCCAATGAAAAGGTGAAAATCAACAAGGGGAAAGGCAACGGTCATAACCAGAATGAACAACAGCAGGTCATCAATGATTTGCAGGTAAATACAGAGCAGACATTAGACGAAGAGAATGATAATAGCGAACCGCAAGAAATATTATCAGAAGAAAACGATGACAAACAGGAGATAGAGAAAGAAGAGAAAAAGCTCGAGCATTCTGAAAAAAAGGACGAGCAAAATGAAAAACAGAAATCCAGCCAGAACAGTAAAAATGAAAATTCCCAATCAAATAGCAAGAATAAAAACAATGAAGAATGAAGAGGAAGCAACTACGATTCTTCAGACCTATTTTATAATTATTTTATAACAGAAAATGTTTCACGTGAACCTACATGGCTGTTTGACACAACCAATGATGAAAATATTATTTATGTCATCCTGAGCGTTAGCGAAGGATCTACTTCCGACTTTCAGAAAGAGATTCTTCACTTGCGTTCAGAATGACAGAAACGGTATTTTCTTATTAAACAATCCTGGAGCTGAAAGCCTGAACGATGGGAATTGTTCGTTCATAATACAAAAATCATTTAATTAATTATGGAAAACTTTCCAAAAAAATATGAAGCAAAAAGATCATCCCTATGCTTCAGTCTAACCGCCTGCTCTGAGAAAATTTTTATAAAATTTAGCAAGGAACTCATCAAATTTGTCTTCCTCAACATTCAAGGTGATCAAGACTTGATGAATTTTAAATGAACCGAGTATTTTCTTGGACTCTGGTCCTACCAATGCCTCCCAATTACATCCTTTGAATGTTTTTTGATCTTCTGTTTTGCCACCGATTTTAAGAAAGTATTCTATAAAATCTTTTCGATAAATCCCATTCATTTCAAGAGTTTTGCTTTTTATCATTTCATCAACCTTACCCTAATATGATTTAGGTAATTTTAAGTAAACTGTACACTGCAATTACTATAGGGGAAAGGCATTATATTTTAAGTGTCAGGAGAAAGACTCCTGACACTTTACGTTTAGCTTAAATTATATGAGATCACGGCGGCGGGCTTCAAACATCAGTTCGTCCCGGAAATCGGGATGGGCTACGCTGATGATGTTTTTAACCCGTTGTCTGACCGATTGGCCTTTGATTTTGGCCGGACCGTATTCGGTTATAACATAATCGGCACAGGATCGAGGAGTAGTAATGATCCCTCCCGGGGTTATCTGGGGTGCAATCTTGGAAATGGGGCGGCCTTCGTTGTTTCTCGGGTAGGCAACTGCCGGGGTGGCAATAATTGAAACACCGCCTTTGGACAGGAAGGCTCCGTCAACGAAATCCAGCTGTCCGCCCGGGTGGGTATATTGTTTGTAACCCATCGATTCCGAACAGATCTGTCCGGTCAAATCAACTTGCAAACACGCATTGATCGAAACCATGTTATCGTTTTTGCCGATGATATAAGGATTATTGACAAAGTTGACCGGATGAAACTCAACCCCGGGGTTGTCATCGATCCATTCATACAGTTTTTTAGTGCCCATGGCAAAAGTAAAGATGGAGCGGTGGGGCATAAAATTTTTGCGTCGATTGGTCACAACTTCATTTTCCCACAGATCAATCATGGTATCGCAAGCCATTTCAATACCCAGCTGTATGGTCGAACCGTCTTTTACAAATTCGGCACAGTAATGACCGATGGTGTTTTCTTCCGGAGACATGGAACCGGTATCGGGTAATACGGCCAGGTCCTGATCCTGCTCGACAATGGCATCGACTTCTGATATATGTATGTAATTCAATCCACGGCTTCTTGGGACTTCGTTGTTGACCTGGACCAGAACGGCATAACGATCGTCTCCAGCCCGGCGTCTTCGGGCTGCATTCTGGGCGATGGCTACGGTCGTGTCGGCTCCCAAACCGAGACAAAAATATCCGTGTTTGTCCATGGGAGTAACGTTCAGCATGGCCACGTGCATGGGACGAAAATTATCTTCGGTGTAGATTTTGGGCATCTCGTGAAAGCGGATCGGAGACATGGTGAAGTCTCCGCTGACCACTTTGTCCCGGCAGGAGGACGGATAACCGCAGTCGACCTGGATATTGGTGTCACGGTTCAGTTTGCGCCAGGTGTTTTGCGGGTGAATATCAACGATATGATTGACGGTAATGTCTTCGACTTCAGGCTCACGGTCGACCAGGGCACTGACCAGCGCCAGCGGAACCGGTACGGCAATACCGATCCATACTTCGGTATGATTCTTGACCAATTTTACGGCTTCCTCAGCCGACATCAATCTGCTTTTGTACATTTCCCTTAAATTCAAATGATTTCACTCCTTGATATTTTTACATATCTGCCTGTTGCTCTTGCTGTATGTTTGCAACAGTATTATTATATCTTAAATTGGTAATATGTTACCATAGGCATTAAAGGGGGAATTCAATTGCGTTTTTGGCTTACTGCCGGAGCTGTTCTGATTCTTGATCGCCTCAGTAAATGGTGGATCATGGGAAATATGAGTATCGGAGACAGCTGGGCATTAATAACCGGTATTGTTAATATCCGTTTTATTCAGAATAAAGGAGCGGCGTTCGGGATATTACAGGGGGGTAGACTTCTTTTCATACTGATGGCTGTGGCTGTTATCATAGCAACGGTTTATTTTATTCGAAAGTATCAGTTACCGCTACTGGCTCAATATTCGTTGGGCTTGATTGTCGGGGGAGCTCTGGGTAATTTGATTGACCGCATTATTTACGGATCGGTTGTTGATTTTATAAGTGTCGGTTGGTTCCCGGTATTCAATCTTGCTGATTCGGCCATTGTCTGTGGAGGGATCCTGCTGGTATTATGGATGTTTATTGATGAAACCTTTAAAAGCGCTGAGTAAGGTTCATATAATCTTCATAATCGAGTTGTATCATTTAAATTGAAGTAATAAATGAAAGATCCTTCTATGATTTAAAAGGCAGGTAAGGTTATGACAAAAAAAGTTCTTTTGGCTGACGATGAAGATCGGATGCGTAAGCTTCTGAGCGACTTTCTGAAGCGGGAAGGGTATGCCATTGTGGAGGCTGCCAATGGCAGGGAAGCGCTGGATATTTTTAATCAATCTGATGACATCAGTCTACTAATTCTGGATGTGATGATGCCGTATATGGATGGTTGGGAAGTCTGCCGGGAAATCAGGAAAACGTCGCGGATTCCTATCATCATGCTGACAGCGCGGGATCAGGAAACCGATGAATTGATGGGATTTGAATTGGGTGCGGATGAATATATCAGCAAACCTTTCAGCCCGCCGATTTTAATTGCCCGGGTCAACGCCCTGCTGCGCCGCACCGAAGGAAAGAATTATCCGCCGCGCACCATCGGAGGATTGGTAATCGACGAGAACGCGCACTATGTATATGTTAACGGTGAAATAGTCGATCTTACTCCCAAGGAGTTCGAACTGCTGCTTTATCTGGTCGACCATG
>JAGFXV010000216.1 GCA_017861475.1 Bacillota bacterium
GGCCAGATCGATACGATCCTTGAGCATCTGTGAGGTTTTTACTATGCCTATATAATAATCAGGGGCCAGGGATATCAGTCGCTGATTGTCACTGTCATGGATAATAACCAAGCTACCGCTGTCGGCCAGCGCATAATCGCAGCTGCTGATCCCGATTTCTGTCTGTAAAACGTTGCGGCGGTAAGCTGCTCCGGGATAATCATCTGCATAACGGCAATCGATCCCCAGATCACCGGCAATCGCTTGCACACCAAGCTCTTTGATGATTTTTTCATCTGAAAGGATGATTGATTTGCTGCCGATTTCCTCTAAAACAGTTTTTATAACCCCGGCAGCTTCATGCAGATTTGTTCTGAATACTTGAGCACCAGCCGCAGTTGCTTTGCTGACAAAGACCTCTTCATCACCATAACGAGGTTCCTGGATTGTTATGATATTTTTATTGATTTGATCAGGAGCCGCTGCATTATGCAATTTTTCCAGGATCATTTCTCTGCTACTCATTGTCCAGCCCTCCTTTTTTATCAAGTTGGGCGGCTGCTTCGCGCCTGGCTGACTCCATATTATTCTGCAGTTCAGCCCAATAGCGGTGAAATGTTTTTTCTGCCACCGGCAGATCCCGGTGATCAGACCAAGACTTGAGCGGCCCGGGTAAACTACTGGCATATCCTTCCTGCCTGCTGCCCAGGAAATATCTGATCATATTCACGGAGTTTCTAAAAAGCACCGGGTTTTTAACGGCAGTTGCCCATCCCTTAAACGCATTTCTTTCCAGCGCAGGATTCTTTGTGGCTTTAAAGTTCTTATCCCCTTCCGCCTTCATGGCCCGATAACGATGAATGAGCTCTACATGTTTTATCCCCGCCGGGCAAACTGACTCGCAACCTCCGCATAGCGTGCAGGCTTCATATACGTGATACGTATCATCGAGTCCCAGCAGCAATGGAGATAAAATTGTTCCCATCGGCCCCGGGTAACACCATCCATAAGGATAGGCTCCTGCGGTAAGATAAATCGGGCAGGCAGTCCCGCAGCGGCCGCAGCGAATGCATTTCAAGGCCTGGCGCAGGAAGGTATCCTGATAGATTTGACTGCGCCCGTTGTCCAGAATGACAACATACATCTTTTCCGGGCCGTCCCTTTCCCCTTCATCGCGCGGACCACTCAGCACGGATACATAACTGGTGATACCCTGTCCGGTGCAGCTTCGGCTTTGCATTTCCAGGATGTGAAGACCGTCAGTCAGATTGGCCGCCACTTTTTCCAGACTCATTATAGCCACGTGCACCCGCGGAGCGGAAGTCGACCAGCGGATGTTGCCTTCATTTTCTGCCAGTACAATGCTGCCGGTGGAAGCAATCGCCACGTTTACACCTGTTATGCCCATATCCGCCCCGGCAAACTGCTGCCGCAGGAAATTGCGCACATGGCCGGCGATCTCGCCGGCATTTTCGGTATATTCCATGCCAATGTTGTCAACCAGAGTTTGCGCAATCTGCTGCACATTGAGATTGATGGCCGGCCCAACGATATGAAACGGAGGTATCCCCCGCATTTGCACGATCAGTTCCCCCAGATCCCCTTCAAAGATCTTTACCCCCAGCTCCTCCTGTAGATAATGATTCAAATCGATTTCTTCACTGATCATGGATTTTCCCTTGGTAATCAGGTGGACATCATGTTTGACGACCAGGTCTTTAATAATCGAACAGGCTTCGGCAGCATCAGCCGCCCATAAAACTTCGATCCCGTTTTGCACCGCGTTTCTCTCGAATTCTTCCAGCAAGAAAGGTAAATTGTTGAGGGTGTTTTCACGGATGGCGATCGACTGCTCGCGCGCCTTGAGCGGATCTTCCATTTGGGCCAGACAGGCCGAACTCAGATAACCGAAGATAGCGCCGACCTGATTCATGAAAGTGATCTGGTCTGTTTTTGCCACTTCGGTTTGCATGGTTGGGATGAAATCCTGCGGATGAGCCTTCATCAACTGACACCCCCATTCATATTCTCAGCCAGGAAGGATACGATATGCTGCGCTTTTAATTGGGGATGATGGCGATGCAGATAACCGCTGATATTTAACAAACAGCCGGGATCAGATACGATCAGGCGCTGGGCTCCGGTCTGCAGAAAATTCCCGGTCTTTTGTCTGACCATGGCCTCGGAAATGAGTGGATACTTTATTGCAAACTGCCCGCCAAACCCACAGCATTGTTCAGCTCCATTGAGTGCCACGACTTCTGCCCCTTTCACCTTAGCCAGCAGCTTCTGTGGTTGTTCGTCAATGCCCAGCGCTCTCAGCAGATGACAACTTTTATGGTAAGCGATCCTGCCTCCGAAAGAAGCATTGACGTCTTCGATGCCTGCCTGATCGACCAGATATTGTGAAACTTCAAAAACACGTTCACCCAGCGTCAGTGCTCTTTGCTGCCAATCCGGTTCATCCTGCAGTATTTTGGCATAATCATTTTTGATCGTATTGACACATGATCCGGAAGGGCTGACAATGACTTCGTCATTTTCAAAAATCTCAATAAACCTTTTGGCAATATCGCGGGCCAAATCCAAATAACCAGCACTGATGGCCGGTTGACCGCAGCAGGTCTGCTGCTCATGATAGACAACTTCAAATCCCAGGCTGGATAATAAATAAACCGTATCCATGCCTACATCCCCCAGCAGCGCATCCACTGCACAGGGAATAAAAAGTGAAATTTTCACTGCAACCCCTCCCCTTGTTAAATAAATTTTTGAATTTTCTTAATATTCTTAATTCATTATAATCTGATCTTTTCCTGAATTTCCATTTTTATATTTGTATTCATCTCTCATCCAATTCACAACGTTTTATATTATTTAAAATAGAGAAAAGAAAATTTGCTTTTGTAATTATTCAATCTGTAAGTACGACAACCGGTTCATTAAATTAAAAAATTGTTTGTAATAATTTTGCTGCAGTACTCACAAAATAGGTTTGAAATATTTATTCGCAAAAGGAGGACTACCGATTGAAAAACAAACCTGATGATCGCAGCGATAATGTGGAAAAACTGCAGGAGCATATCACCAACACCATTCAGAATATTGAACTGGCTGAGGAGACGATGTCCCAAGCCTCAAGTTCGCAGATGAGGGAGCAAATCGCCGCCAAAAATAAACGACGTGAAGCGGCACTGAGCAACATGAGACAGGAAATTAGAGATGAAGCAAACGATCAGGAAGAGGGATACGAATAATAAACGGTTTAAGATGTTGTTTAGGTAAATAGATTTGGTGGAAAGAAAAAGCGGGGATCTCATTAGTCCCCGCTTTTATGATTCCGATCAAATTTATTGTGGCACTCTAAGTAGTATCCGCCGGCGGCGTCTGTAATAAAGGATCAATAGCAACAACAATCCGAATCCGATCACACCCGCGACAGCCGGATGATAGAGCAGATAAACGACCGCTATGACAGGCGTCAGCGCCAAGCGCGTAAACATTCTCAAATTATCACTGCCCGCGATCCAGGCTGCAATAGGCGGTGAATGACGATAATAGAATTTCACGAATGCCGTGCCAAGCTTGTTGGTCAGCAAATACTGGTCACGGAAGTGACGCAGCATGGCTACGGCCGGTTCAAATTTGGAACCAAAAGCCGCGGTGGCTATAAAGCATTCGTCGGCCAGCCCGCGCTGAATGGTTATTTCATAGATCCGGTCAGAACGGTTGGCTTCGCTGACGATCACTTTGACGATATTCTCCCCTTCGATCAGAGCCACAGCCCCGTCGGTCACCACATCCGCTCCCAGATACACTTTGGCCGTAGTACCAGGTGCAGCAGTAACTGCTACTTTAACCGAACTGGTTTCTTTTTCCACCTGGAGTGAATAGTTCCCGTTGTAAGGATCGAAACCAATGATTAACTCCTGCCCGCTTCCGTCATTCCCCTCACGAATACTTATGGTAATTAACGCTGTTGCCGGCGGGGGGATTGGGTTCACTGCAACATATGCTGTGATGAAACTGTTTTCAGTCGTTGCATTAGCGGCAATGGTGATCACGCCGACACCCGTGCTCCTGACGAGTGTTCCGCTCAACTGAATACTTATGGTGCCCGAAGATGTCTTCGTTACGTTGCTTACTGAAATACCTGTGAAATCTCCTCCCAAAGTGATATGCCCTGACCCGATACCATCCACAAAACTGCCTGCGGATAGAGTGAGTACAATGGTTTGGTTAAAGGGATCAG
>JAGFXV010000217.1 GCA_017861475.1 Bacillota bacterium
GACTTGCGCCGGCGCCACGGTGCCGATGGCAGCATCATTACGAGTGCATTGGCCACTTCTTCGGGCAAACTTTGCTTTTTTCATTAACGGTGGCCTGAACGCTTCGTGATATTGCTGTCCGCGACCTCGTAACCGTCCTCTATGAATTTCCCCAATCGCTTGACGATTTCGTCCCAGGCATCTTTGTAGTCGCCCAGGGCGGCCAGGATGGCTTTGTTATGTTTTATGCTTTCCTCAAAGTTGGATTTTGCTATTTCTCTGCCTTTATCGGTGAGATACAGCATGGTTGTCCGGCGGTCTTCGGTGGAGGGCCTGCGTTCCACCAACTGGTCTCTTTCCAGGCGGTCGATCATGGTGGTGAGGCTGGAGCTTTCCAGGTTGGCCCGCTGGCAGACTCTAGTGAGGGTCGAGCCATCCTGCTCCAGCAGGGAGGCCAGGATGTAAGCCTGTCCCATGGAAATATTGTAATGTACGAGATAATCCATACCTTGTTTGTCCAGGCCCTTCATGAGCAGTTTCATTTGATAGGGAACAAATTTACTGAAGTCTTCCATATATATTCCTTCTTCTTGGCCTTTTTTTAAATATTCCGGGAAAGATGGCGTTATGTCAATAGGGGCATAGCGCCATCAATTATTATATCCTTATCGCAAAAAACAATTATCTCGAATCGAGATTTTTGTATTGAAAACAAATCTTTTTGTGCCCTATAATAAAAGTAAATAAATGGGTAAACGATTTTCAGAAAGGGCATGAAAATTTTGATGCATCAGATCGACCGTCATATAAAAGTCATCGAATTTCCCGGAAGGCCATACGCCAACTGCAACTGCCTGCTGCTGGAAGACGATATACCCTGCTTAATCGATGCCGGATTCGATGAGAGCCACCTGGAAGATTTGCAGAAATCATCCGTGCAGCTGCTCGTAAATTCGCATGGACACGCCGATCACTGTCACTATAACCATATGTTCCCGGAGGCCAAAGTGCTGATGCATCCGGCCAATTATGAGATCATCGCTTCAGCGGAAAACTATCTTAAGGATCTGGCCTTTGACACCATGGTCGAACAGGAATGGACCAGTCTTTTTATGCAGGCAGTGTGCTACCGGCCGACGCGGGTGGACGGGGAAATACAGGACGGTCAGGAAATATCAACAGGCCGTTATCGCTTCCAGGTCCTGCATATGCCGGGACATTGCGCCGGTCATTGCTGCTTCCTTTTTCCGGAGAAGGGCTTTGTCTTCACAAGTGACATTGAGTTTGCCGAATTCGGTCCCTGGTATGGCGCGGTCAGTTCTTCGGTGCCTGACCAATTGCGATCCATTGACCGGCTGGCTGCGATCGGGGCCGATTATTATATCAGCGGACATCATCAACCCGTGGTCCGTGATCATCACGGCCGCAAACTTAAGGCTTATCGTGATACGATCTTGCAGCGCCAGCGCCGGGTGGCGGAACTGTTGTACGGGGGAGGCAACACAGTGGAGGAGATTGCCAAAGAATTTCCGATCTACCGTCGTTTACCGAATCCGAGACAGACATTCTGGCCCCACGAATATATGATGGTCTACAAGCATCTGCTCTATTTGGAAGAACAGGGCTATGCCGGTCAGGACGGCGCAACCTGGTTCCCGGCCAAAACAGGCATCGGCACGACCCATCTTTCTTTATAAACACATCATTTCAAACCCCTTTCAACATCGCTGCAAAATTTCATATTTATTAAATTATTATGCAGGATAATAAAAAATTAACTGGAATAATATTTATATAGGAACAATTTGTATTCGTAATATCGGATGTGCAGCAAATGTTTTAAGGAGGTTCGGAAAATGAGCAGGGAATATGATTACAACAAACACACGGTTCTGGATCCATTTCGTGACGGAGTAAAGCAGTACGGAGACCGGGTCATGCTGATGAAAAGGACAGACAAAGGCTGGGTCGACCTGTCCTGGAATCAGGTGGCGGCGCAGGTCGAAGCACTGGCATCGTACATGATCGATATCGGCCTGCAAAAAGGCGATATTCTCTCCATCTATTCCCAAAACAGACCGGAATGGGTTATCGCCGATTATGCAACGTTCTCCTGCGGCGCTGTCAACGCCTCGATTTATCCTACCAATTCGGCTCCGGAAGCGGCCTATATCCTCGATGACACAAAATCAGTCATCTGCTTCTGCGAAGGAAAGTTTCAGGTGGATAATGTACTCGCCCAGAGAAATAACCTGCCGGCGCTGAAAAAGATCATCGTATTTGAAGACCTCGATTACAAAGACGAGATGGTAATAAAATTCACCGATGCTGTGAAAGCAGGCGGGATGAACCTCAAAAAGGAAGAAATCGCCGCCCGCTCAGCCTCCATCAAGCCCGGCGACCTCATGACCCTGATCTACTCCTCGGGTACCACCGGTCAGCCCAAGGGCGTTATGCTCAGCCATTCAAACTTGATGTTTATCAGCACAACTTTCAAAAGGGTTGAGATGCTGCGGGAAGGAGACCTGCTGTTATCACTGCTGCCGCTGTCCCATTCCGTAGAAAGGTCGATGAGCTATTATGGAGTTGTGCTGGCCGGCGGGATTATCGCCTATTCAAGAGGAACCGAATTCTTCCCCGAGGATCTTTCCGAAATCAGACCGACCATCGGCGTTTTTGTGCCGCGCGTATTTGAAAAAATGTATAACGGGATATTCGCAAAGGTAGCTACGGCTCCTCCCGGAAAACAAAAAATATTTGCCAGGGCTGTTGCGGTGGGGAAGGAAGCCGCACCCTATTTTATGGCCAATAAAAAGCTTCCCTTGGGATTAAGCCTGAAATATAAAATCTTTGACAAGCTGGTCTATGCCAATCTGAAAAAGACGATGGGTTTTGAGAGAACCAGAGTGTTCGGGAGCGCGGGCGCGCCGCTGCTGCCGGAAATCCATGACTTTTTCTGGGGTCTTAACATGCAGATCAGAAAAGGATACGGCTTGACAGAGACGTCTCCGGTACTCAACGTTGACGGTGATCCGACTATCATGCCGATCAAATCAGACGGGTGGATCACACCTTTCCCGGGTGCAGAAGTGAAGATCGCCGAGGACGGAGAGATCCTGGCCAGAGGGCCGGGGGTCATGCTCGGTTATCTTAACAAGCCGGAGCAGACCAGGGAAATGTTTACCGAAGACGGGTGGCTCAAGACCGGAGACATCGGACTGCTGGACAGTCAGGGCTATGTAAAGATCACCGACCGGAAAAAAGACATCATCGTTACCTCCGGCGGCAAGAATGTAGCCCCGCAGGTGCTGGAGAACACTTTCGCCTCCCATCCGTTTATTGAACAAATTGCGGTGCTGGGTGACGGCAAAAAATATATCGTCGCCCTGATCGTGCCAAACTTTGAAACCCTGAAGGAATGGGCTGCGAAAGAAGGACTCGCAGAACTGAACAACCAACAGCTGGTTGCCCACGATAAAGTGATCAAGAAATATGAACAAGTCATCAATGAGCTGAATCAGCACTTCGGCAGAGTGGAGCAGGTCAAAAAATTTAAACTCATGCCGGAAGAATTCACCGAGGAAAACGGTGAACTGACCCCTACGCTGAAACTTAAACGCAAGGTCATTACGAGCAAGTACCAGAAGGACATAGATGCTTTATATGTAGAGTAAGTGATAAGCCAAAGACCCCCGCTTTTGCGGGGGTCTCAGAGCGTCAAAAAAAGCGAATAGCTGCGTTATACAAGAATCCCGTTCAATCGACGTACCATATGTACGCCTCAATCACGGGCTTTTTGCAAGCCTTGCTCTTCACCTTTTTTGCTCGCTCTGTTGATTTAGACTTTATTGACAGTCTTAGACCCCCGCCATTGCGGGGGTCTTTCTTCTGTAAACCTGCCGAATGCAACAAACCAAACCAAACCCTCCATGATTTACCATGGGGGAACTGCCTGCTGCTGCAAACACAGGATACTCCTGCATTTCACACCCTTTTCAAGTCATTTGATATCTTATTGCCCATATTTACCAAAAGGTAGCATAAAAATCGCGACGAATTTTACATTTATGAGGCGCTTATAGAATTATATGGAGGTGAATATGAAAAATAGCACTAGAGTAAATAATAGAATAGTTGCACTTGTTTTAGCATTGAGCCTGGTTTTTGGAATGGGGATGGTTGTGCCTCCCGCGGTGATGGCTGCCAGCAGCAGTACCAGTCTTAACAGTACGGTCGGGAAACCGGTCATTG
>JAGFXV010000019.1 GCA_017861475.1 Bacillota bacterium
ATTTTCGTACTTTTTCTAAACGAAAAGCCTGATATACTGCCCGCGTAGAAATCTGAAAATCCGGTTTCACCAATACCATATACAGTAAAGGACCTTCGGGCAGCTGACTGAGAATTTCTCCCCGACCCCGCGCCAAAGCAGTTCCTCCCATCAGGCAAAAAGGTACATCAGAACCTATCTGCGTGCCCAGCGCAAGTAATACAGGTAATTCCAGTTTCAGTCCATATAACTCGTTTATCCCGTAAATTACCGCTGCTGCGTCAGTACTCCCTCCAGCCAGGCCTGCACCTACAGGTATATTTTTCTCTATATAAATCTGTAGTCCTTCCCGCAGTCCAAATTTATCATACATCAACCGGGCTGCCTTGTAGGCCAGATTTTCTTCATTATCAGGGATCTGGCTGCTGTCACTGCTCACTCTGATATCGATTCCGCCTTTTTCCAAGCGGATTCTATCGACCAGATCGATCTGATGCATGACCGTCACCAGTTCATGGTAACCGTCCGTTCTTTTGCCCAAAATATCCAAGGTCAGGTTCACTTTGGCGGGTGCCATCAGGGAACAAGCGGAGCTGGACGAAAATTGATTCATTGCAGCACACCGTCTCTCAAATTATTTTCCCCATTATAGCGCTTTGCCGAATATTAGTTAATATAATCAATATAATTTTCAATGAACTGATTGGTTTATCTGCAAAAGGGACTGAAAGAAAAAAGGAACAGCGTTAACGCCATTCCGATTATGCTGTTGCTCAGATTACTGGTTATTGATTGACTACATGTACGCCCTGCGGAAGCAGTTCCAAACATTTGAAGGTTATTTGCGCCTCCGGCACGCTATTCAGGCTCATACCCCGGTTACCGGAGGAGACCAGACAAAGCGGCGGGAACAAAACACACCACCAATTTTTACCGGCTCCTTCCCCGATCACTACTCTGACTGCCTGATATTGGCCGGCGGGAAAAACCATGTTACCGTAAGATTTAACCGGAAATTCAAATTCACCAATAAATACTTTTACCGGATAATCATAGCCGGCGGATTTTATTTTTTTCTCGGCGATTTTTTGGATCTGGCCCCTGTTTTTTCGTGCTAACATCCGTGCCTCATCAACATCTTTGACATCTTTAAATTCAGCCTGCATGTAACGAACGATTTCATCCTTGACTTCGAGTTTTAAGGCCTGGTCAGCCGGATCATCACTGTTGGCAATCACGTGCAGTCTAAGTACAGAATCTGATAATTTACTTTCCTGAGCAGAAGCAATATAAATCCCGGAGCTTATAAACAGTATCAGCACCATCAGAGCAGCCAATTTTTTCAACATTACCCTGTCCCCCCTCATGGTTTGATTATTGCCAACTAATCTGCGATTTAAACCCGCTCTTTATTCCGATGAAATTCATAGCCAAAAGTTGATCACCCGTTCCAGATGATTACCTATAATTCGCGAACAAAATCCTCTATACTTTTAACAGGAAAGTAACTGGAAGGGAAGATCGTCAGACATGCAGTATCTGAAAATAAGCGGAATTTCTCTGGCCTACAAGGCTAACCGGGCGGACAACGCCAAAGGAAGTATATTGTTTGTGCATGGCAGCGGCGGAGACAGTCACCTTTGGGAAGAACAATTAAACCATCTCCCGCCCGACTTTTGCGGAACAGCCATAGATTTGCCCGGTCACGGAGCTTCTGAGGGTCCTTTGCTGAAAACCATTGATGAAGGAGCCCGGCTCATAAGCGAATTGCCAGCTATATTGAACTTGCCCCGCCCCATCTGGCTGGCAGGACATTCAATGGGTTCAGCCATGGCACTCACTGCGGCACTGGATCATCCGCAGCAAGTTGACGGTCTGATTCTGGTGGGAGCGGGATCACGTTTACGGGTCTTGCCGCAAGTACTGGAAGCTTTGCAAGCAGGCAAAATGAATCCGGAGTTTCTGCGGATCGGATTTTCTCCTGTGACCCCGGCATCTGTTTGGGAAAAAGAAGTGGCCGCTTTGCAGAAGGCAGGAACGGTCACATTATTTAACGATTTTTCTGCCTGTGATCAATTTGACCGCAGTGCCGACCTTGAACAGATCAAAGTCCCGGCGCTAATTATCGTTGGAGAAGACGACCAACTGACCAAGCTAAAATATTCGCAGTTTTTGCATAACCATCTTTCATCATCAAAATTGGTTGTTATCCCTGAAGCGGGACATTATGTAATGCTGGAAAAACCGGATGAAGTAAACCGGGCGATCGCTGACTTTGTTGTGTCCAGTAACCGATAAACTCAGGTGTTGGTTCAATGCTAAAGCGAGCTGCCATGCTAAAATCAGGGCATTATAGTCTGATACCCGCACATTTTACAGTTTCTAAGGGAGGATAGGATTGGTAATGCTATCTTGAAAATGAAAAAGGTGCTTTGACCGCATTGACAAAACACCTTTTCATATATTCCCTTTGAAAACCAAGAATAACCCCTCTTTATTGCTTTTTATCTCTATCTCCATCCTGCTTGGCCAGGTATTCTCTAATTATCATTCTTACCAGTGCACTGCGTGATATTTGGTTTTGCTTGGCCAGTTCTTTTATTTCGTTTACTTGCCTCCGGGTTAAATAAAAAGTTGCATGTTCGAATTGATCAGTTGCCATTTTTACCCCCTCCCCCGCCGGATAACTAGTCGCCGGGCGAAAAAACTTGTGCTTTGTGCTTATTATATGTTGGAAAAAAACCATCGGTTACTCTTAAGCATATAAATTCATCGAAGAAATCTCGCATCGGCATTGGACTGATCACTTCCACAAAACCCTTTCGGAAAACAAAAAGGTATCAGAATACTCGCTTCTGATACCTCTTACGACCTAGTTTATTTTGCTTGAATTATTCTACATACATGGAATCAATTAAATCTTTGTATTTTTCTTTAACGACTTTGCGTTTTACCTTCATGGTCGGGGTAATCTCCCCGGTTTCCTGGGAGAACTCATGCTCCAGCAAGGTAAACTTTTTGATTCTTTCGACCTGGCCCAAGCTCTTCTGTCGCTCATTAATAATATTTTCGTAGAATGCAATGACTTTGGGATTTTTAATCAACTCTGCCCGACTGACAAAATCGATCCCTTCTTTGGCTGCCCAAGGTTCAAGATTTGCATAACTCGGGACAATGAGTGCGGAAACATATTTTTTCCCGTCACCAACCACTGCGATGTATTCAATGAAATGATCCTCAGCCATAATATTCTCAATCAATTGTGGCGCTATATTCTTGCCGCCGGATGTTATGATGAGATCCTTTAACCGATCGGTAATATACAAATAACCATCCTCATCGAACCGTCCAATATCACCCGTTTTAAACCACCCATCTTCTGTAAATGCCTCCCTGGTCGCGTCAGGTTTTTTATAATATTCCCTGATAACATTGGGCCCTTTGGCTTGAATTTCACCAGTTTCGGGATCAATTCGGATATCCACCAGCGGTGCGGCAGGCCCGACAGAGCCAAATTTGAAGCAATGTGTCCCATTCATGGCCAAAACCGGTGATGTCTCGGTAAGTCCATAGCCTCCAGTAATCAATACACCGCAATAAAAGAAAAATTTCTCGATTTCCGGATTAAGGGGCGCACCGCCATAATTAAAATGATGAAAACCGGTTCCGAACAAAGCCCGCACTTTATGCAATACCATTTTATCCGCAATTTTTCTTTTCAAAGTAAGACCAACTCCGGGCTGAATGCCTGCCAGGACCAGATCCCCATATTTTTTGGCGACTGCTACCGACCAGTGGAAGAGCTTCTGTTTCATCGGCGGAGCATCATTGATGCCGGTGTAAAGGGTGGAATATATTTTCTCAAAGAGCCGGGGGGCAGCGTTCATAATGGTAGGGTTCGCTTCCGCCAGGTATTGCAGCACTTCATTATGATCCTCGCAATAATAAAGCTGCATGCCCATTGATAGAATCCCGAACGACCACGATCCTTCCAATACATGAGTCAATGGCAGCATGCACATGGAGGAATCGCCTTCAACAAAACATCCCAGTTCGGTGTACCGACCCACCCCCCAGGCGTTGTGCATCATGGTTTTATGAGTATGTACCGCACCTTTCGGTTCACCGGTTGTTCCGGAAGTATAAATAATCTCTGACATATCATCATAACAGGCTCTGGTCATGATATCTTCAATATCTTTTTTCCGTGAAGTTTTACGGCCCTCTTCCAGGAAATCATCCCACATAACAACTCGCTGGTCATCGTGAACCTTAGTGCCGCGATGGAATACAACGATCTTTTCCAAAGACGGGCATTTATCCAGCAGCGGGTAGGCTTTGTCGTAATGAATCTGCCGGCCGACAAAAAGAACCTTGACCTCAGCATCGTTTATTATGTAAGCAGCTTCTTCTTCCGTATTGGTGGCATAGATCGGTACCGTCACACATCTCATCAGCAGTGCACCCAGATCCGAAAGATGCCATTCTGCACGGTTGGCTGAAAAAATTCCGATCTTGTCTTCTTCTTTGATCCCGACGTTCAACAATGCCGAAGCTACTGCAAACATAATCTCCGTCATCTGGTTCCAGGAAAAAGTCTCCCAGGCTCCGTACGGTTTATGATGCAGCGCCGGCAGGTCTCCGTACTTTTTTGTATAGTTGACGACCATGATGGGAGTTGTCTGCCATTCATCCAGGTATCCCTGAAACTCTTTTTCCAATGCAGCCCGCTCATTTTGGTATTTTTCCGTGTAATTAACCCGTGGCGGTATCGCTTTCAATGTATCGTAAGCCATCTCTTACCTCCTTAAATCTTTAGTAATATTAAGAATATTATAGCACATTGGATATTTAAGGTTCGAAGTAAATTACAAATCGTGATTACAAATGCCAGCATTTAATTTTATAACCAATGTTCATGACAAAACGACTTTTGGTATATTCATTTAGCTGATTGCAAATCACAATAATAGGTGTTATGCTGACACCAGGTAAACTAATTTTATGTCATAAGTATACTTCCAGATCATTTTAATTAATTAGGAGGTAACAGAATGCAGCCCAAACGAAAAGTAATTATGATCCTATTGATTTTATTGGTCGCCACTGGCGGCTTTTATGCCTATCGTTCCCTACTAAACGACGATGGTCAGCTCATCCAGGCTACCGGTACGATCGAAGCGACTTCCGCTGATGTCAATGCCAAAGCAGCCGGCACCATAAATAAACTGGCTTTTGATGAAGGAGACATGGTTAAAAAAGGCCAGTCGTTGGGGGAATTGTCCCGCAATGACCTGCTTGCCCAGCGGGAACGTGATGCCGTAAGCGTCCTGGCAGCGGAAGCCAAACTGCGTGATTTGGTTTCCGGTGCGCGGGCGCAGGAAATCGAGCAGGCTATGGCCAGTCTTTCTATTGCTTCCAATAATAAAGCGAAAGCAGATCAGGATCTGGCAAGGGCGGAAAGCCTTTTTGCTGCTGGCGCCATTGCCCAAACTGAAGTTGAAACGGCACGTTTAAATGCCGGGCAGAAAGCGGCGCAGCTGGAACAAGCCCAGGCTGCCCTTAATCTTTTGCAAGCCGGAAACCGCCCCGAACAAGTATCTGCAGCCAGTGCCGAAGTTGCAAGATCCAAAGCGGTTTTGTCCGCCTCCGCTGCGCTCCTGGAAGATTTGAAACTATATGCCCCGCAAGATGGGATAATCACCAGTAAGAACTATGAAGAAGGTGAATTTGTTTCATTGGGTGCTGCCTTGTTCACCGTAGCCAACCTGAATGATCTCTGGGTGGATGTCTATATCCCTACCGATGATCTTCCCCGGATCAAGCTGGGCCAGCAGGTAGAAGTTACCGTTAGCGGTGATAAAACTGTGTACCCGGGCAAGGTGACCCATATTGCCAGCCAGGGTGAATTTACGCCCAAATCGATTCAAACCAAACAAGAGCGAACCAATGTCGTTTTTGCTGTTAAAATAAGCCTGGAAAACAAGCGGGGCACATTAAAACCGGGCATGCCGGCTGATGTAGTGTTCCACAGCGGAGAATAAAATATGATCCGAGTTAGCAAGGTAAGCAAGCGCTTCAAGGTTGTGTCGGCTGTTCAAAAAGCCGATTTACATGTACAAAAGGGTGATATTATGGGACTGCTTGGACCTGATGGAGCCGGCAAGACCACCCTGTTGAGAATGATCTGTGGATTGATCACCCCCGATGAAGGTGAAATCCTGCTCATGGGCAAGCCTTTGGAGCAGCTTGATAAATATCGTGATGAACTGGGTTACATGCCGCAGCGGTTCAGTCTTTACGGAGACCTTACGGTCATGGAAAACATCTTTTTTTTCGGCAGCATGTATCGTCTTGACCGCTCTGTCATTAAACAGCGGGCCGATGAAATTCTTGACATTACCAATCTTATCCCTTTTAAAAACCGCTTGGCCGATCAGCTCTCCGGTGGTATGAAACAAAAACTTTCTCTGACTTGTGCACTGATCACCCGTCCTTCGCTGCTCATCCTGGATGAACCCACCTACGGGGTGGATCCTGAATCACGCAAGGAATTCTGGAAAATCCTTTATGACTTGAATCGCAGCGGAATGACCTTGTTGATAACCACCCCCTATATGGATGAAGCCGAACTATGCACAAAGGTTGCATTTATCAGTGAGGGAAAGATCCGTCTGGTTTCTTCACCGGCTGATCTGAAAAAATCTTTTTCCTATCCGGTCATGCAAATCAATCTAAAAACAAGGCGGCCTATAAATCTGCATGATCTGCCCGGGATTCTGGATGTCTCATACATGGGATCCAAAGTTCATGTAATCGTAAGAGACCGCGAGCAAGGGCACACCGAGATTCAAAATTACTTACTTCGCAATCGGATCGCGGATGCCACAATTCAAGAAGTTTTGCCCACCATGGAAGATATTTTTGTGGGGTTGGCGGAAGGCGGGGCTGAACGATGGAATATGCCATAAGCACGCGGGAACTGACAAGGCGATTCGGTGACTTTACTGCCGTGGACAGCCTGACCATGGATATCATTCCTGGTGAAATCTGTGGATTTCTGGGTCCCAACGGAGCCGGCAAATCAACTGCCATCCGTATGTTATGCGGTATCCTGGCGCCCAGTTCTGGAATGGCTACCGTACTTGGCTATGATTTGCTGCGGGAAACGGAAAAAATTAAACCCAAAATTGCATATATGTCACAGAAATTCAGTCTTTATGACGACCTCAGCGTGATCCAAAACCTCGATTTTTATGCCGGTATCTACAGTATTTCCGCCCGTCATCGTCGGAAACGGATGCAGGAAATGTTGGAACTGGCGCAATTGACCGGCCGGGAAAAAGATCTGGTGGCCAACCTGAGCAGCGGTTACAAACAGCGTCTGGCACTGGCAGCAGCAATTATTGCTGATCCCGAGCTGGTTTTTCTGGATGAACCGACCAGCGGGGTCAGCCCCACCAGCCGCCGGCAGTTTTTTGAAATCATAAAAACACTGGCTGAAAAGGGTACTACGGTGATTGTAACGACTCACTTCATGGATGAAGCCGAGCGCTGCGACCGAATCGCCTTTATCAATCAAGGTAAGCTCATGGCCTTGGATGCTCCCGACCAGTTGAAACAACAGTTTATTGCGGGTTGTATGGTCGAACTGACGCCGCCTGATCCAATCAATTATCTTGACCAATTGTCTTCTCTGCCCTACGTGAAGGAAACCAGTCTGCATGGTTCCCAGATTCACGTTTTACTGGCGCACGAGGAATACATGAGCCAACTCGCCCGGGATTGCGGGCATACACCTGAACCTATTGAACCTTCATTGGAAGATGTATTTATTCATATTGCCCGGCTAAGAAAAGAAGGAGGGGTTTCCTGATGGATCGCATCCTGGCAGTACTTAAAAAGGAATTTCTACAGATTCGCAGAGATCGTATGACGCTGGGTATCGTCTTGATGATACCGCTCATTCAACTGTTGCTTTTCGGATATGCTATACAAACGGAAGTCAAACATATCCCTACCACCGTCTTTGATCAGTCATTATCGGCGCAGAGCCGTGATATGCTGGAAGCATTCACCGCTTCGGGCTATTTTGATGTGACCATGACTGCCGACAGCTATGATGTTGTAACGCACAATATCGACAGCGGTCAGGCCAAGGTAGGCATCATATTCCCTCCCGATTTCGCCCACAACCTTAAAAGGGGAACCTCAGCCCAGGTACAGGTGATTGTGGATGCCAGCGACAGCCTGCTGGCCAATCAGGCCATTGCCACCGCCAATTCCATTGGTTTGATCAAATCCCAGCAGATCTTGGTCCAAAAAATGCCGTCCCGGCAATTGCCTTACGACATCCGGGTAAGGCCCTGGTACAATCCTGATGGAATAACCGCCTATTTTATGGTTCCTGCCATCCTGGGCATTGTTGTCACCATGACCATGGTCATCCTTACCTCTGTTGCCATCGTACGGGAAAGAGAACGCGGCACCTTGGAACAATTGCTGGTCACTCCCATCAAGCCCCTGGAATTAATGATTGGAAAGATCCTGCCCTATATTGCAATGGGCTATATCCAGATCACAGTTGCTCTGCTGGTAGGGGTCTTGGTTTTTCATGTACCGATACGAGGCAGCCTGCTGCAGTTATACCTGCTGACGCTGTTTTTCATTACCGCTTCGCTGGGCTTGGGGTTGATGATCTCCAATATTGCCAAAAATCAGATGCAGGCCTTTCAGATGTCGTTCTTCGTAATGCTGCCCAGTATCCTTCTGTCGGGATTTATGTTTCCAAGAGCGGCCATGCCGCGTTTCATTTATTATTTGAGTGACATTATCCCGCTTACCTATTATCTGGATATCATACGCGGAATCATTCTGAAAGGGATCGGTTTCGAATATCTGATCGGGCAGGTCACAGCACTGCTGGTTTTCTCGATCTTTTTCCTTGTCATCAGCACCTTGAAATTCAAGAAGAAAATCGTATAGCGGAGGTTGGATCATGGAAATAAAGGACAGAATCATTTTGGCCTGCCGGAATTTGGCCCACAGCAAGGGCTTCTATTCCCAGACCGTGGATGAACTGGCTGCCGCAGCCGGCGTAAGCAAAAGGACCATTTATCGCTATTTTCACAGCAAAGAAGAAATCATTGAAACCACCCTGGAAGCATTTATGCAGGAAATACGTGAATTCTTTCCGCCCTTGTTTAAGCAAAATTCGCCCCCCGAGGAAACATTGTCGCAGTTGCTGAAAATGCTGCTGACCAACGGGCAATTCATTTTTAATCCTTCCAGTCTGGAGGATCTAAGGGTTCATTATCCTTTCTTGTGGGAACGGCTCGACCGTTTTCGGATGCAGCGCATCCAGGAATTTTTGGAATATATCATTGCAAGAGGCGATCGGGAAAACCTTCACCAAATCGATCCCCGCCTGCTGGCGGCAGTGGTACAGGCATCCATCCAGGCTACCATAAATCCTGATTTTTTACTGAGCAATAATCTTAGTTTTGAAGATGCAACCACTCAGCTTAGTCGCTTCTGGGTCACCGCCCTGCTTTAAAGGGCTGATTTACTGTGTACACCCATTCTTTTTCAACGTCAACCAGGATCAACTACGAGATCATCTTTTTATCCTTAGGCGTTACCCTGACCTGGCGTTTTAATTCCTCAATATTTTCTCTCATAGCCCTGCGGCCAGCCCGGATTATTTTCGCAATGGCTTCGGTATCATCCAGCGATGTTCCTTGAACCCCCGGAAAAATTGTCATATCAGAAAATATCTCCTCTTCCATATCAGAAGTTTCAAAGGTTAATATGCTCAGCGTACGGGAAATTATTTGTGGAATGCCTTTGACCTTTGTATCATACATTTCCTGACCAAGATTAACACTTAATATATAATCCGCTCCCATTATTTTTGGAATAGACACCGGGACTATTTCCTTTAATCCTCCATCCACCATTTTTAAACCCGCAAAATCCTTGGGTACAAAAGTAACCGGGATTGATACGCTGCATCGTACCGCTTCGCTAATCAAAGCATCTTGAATGATCAAAACGTCACTGCGCTCAATTTCCAAATCCCGGTTGGTGAAGACAACCTCTCTCCCACTGTCAATATCACAGGCAACAATGCCTAAAGGCATACTAACTTCTGACAGCTTCTTGCCATCCGTTAACTCATAAATCATTTCTTCCAACCTATCTCCCAGAAAAATTCCTTCCAATGGTGCTTCATAACAATGACAAATAAGACTTAATAGATATTTAAATGTACCCATCAAGTTATAGTCAAGAAAATCTGACGGTTTTAGGTTCAAAGCTATAGCTTGCATTTGATAAGGAGAAATTCCACAGGCATACAAAGCTGCAATTATGCTCCCCGCGCTGGTACCACATATATATTGAGGCTTCAGCCCATTTTCCTGCATTACCTCGAGTACGCCGATATGAGCCATTCCCCTCAGACCGCCTCCGCCCAAAGCCATACCGATGCTTTTCATGCTTCTCACTCCTATTTTCGATCCGGAAATGCAGTCAATTGATCATTACTGCTGGTCAACCAAAGATTTATTTTTCGGAGAGCCCTGCTCCCGCATTTAAATTCAACGATTGCATTTCGTGACCATATATCTGGATAACTGACCGATGATCTGGCGGTTCTTGCCAAGAAGTTCCTGCCAGAAGTTCATATATTCTTCCACTTCGGCTTGTGCGGCATAGAATTCAATTCTCTCGATCATTTGTTTATGCATTGCCAATATCTCTTCGGTTTGGGCACGCATTTTGTCTTTGTCGGCCCTTGCTATACGAGCAGTCATCGATATCACCTCCGTTTGTTCAAAAATAAATGCCCGGCTATTCAGCCGAGCATCTATTCATCGTTGACTAATCCACATCAGGGTCCAGTTCTCCATAGACAATGACATCATGCATTTTGCCAAGCTTATCGATAATGTCAACATATACCACCAGGTAAATACAGGTTCCCATTACGGGATCCGGGCACTGAATGGTCGGCATGACTGAGAAACAAGGACTATCCGGATCCTGGCAGACTCCTCTGATTTCATAATCAAAGGTCCAATTGCTCAGGATGATATCCGAATCATTTACTTCCGATC
>JAGFXV010000218.1 GCA_017861475.1 Bacillota bacterium
TGGCCTGTGCCCAGCAACACACTGCCTTCCGTGCTGACCGGACCGGATTCTTCTATATTGGTGTTGCTGTCCTGCATTGCGTCCTTGATTTCCCAGGCAGCATTCCCCTGGAGTTCGTCCCGGCTGTTGGTCTGTGCTGTCAATAGAAGATTTGATGCAGCAGGCAAATCCAGCGTCGCACTGTCAACGCCATTGATATACCAATTATTGCTTATCCTGGCAGCATGTATTTTCAAATCGCTTACTCCGCTGTAAATACTGACCTGCAGTGCTTCAGGCAGGTAAATGGTATTGTGCTGACTGTTTATACCTGCCGGCATAAAGCTTGCCGAGTGACTGGAAGGGAAGGCGATATACAGCGTATCTCCCTGCCGTCGGGTTTGTATGATCTGATTCTCTTTCAGAGTCTTCTCAGCCTCATTTCGCGAAGTAGAAGTAACATTTGCTTTCCGTGTAGCAGTAATTTTATCGGTTGAACAACTGACGATTTCCAATGGATCAGATGATTGTTCAATAACCACTTTTTTTAATCCGGTATCTACCGGAATCGGATCGGCTGTGTTCAATAACTCATAGTTTTGCGAAATCAATGAAGTTCTGCATTGTTCTATTAAACCGCTTTCGTGCATAGCCTCCATCATTAATCCAAAACCAAGTAAAATCATGATGATAAAGACGCCCAGTACATCATAGGCGATATGGGTATTGCTTTTCTTGGCTTGCCAGGACTGCCATAAAATCTCCGCACCCAGCAGGACAAAGATCAGCGGCCACCACTTAGCTGCCAGGTCCACAACGAGTTTTTCATTGATTTGTGCATAAATTAAACCCAACCCCATGATCAGGAGGGTAATCCCCATGCTTAATGTTCCTGCTCGCCATGTTCGCATGCTTCTACCTCCTTTTTCGCCTCTGAGGTTTCTGCAATATCGCCTCGCAGAAGATAGATCCCACCCAGAATAAACAGGATTGCCACTACGCCGGTGCGAAGATATCCTTGGATTTCCCAACTGATATGCGGGAGCAAAATGCGCTCGGCGATAATAATAGCGCCAAATACAATTAGTCCCCAGCCGATCCACTTGGCATGATCGAATTTAAACGGGAAAATTGCAGCCATATCGATATCTTCCGCTTCGCCGGACTGGTACAGGTTGTAGGCGCTAAAAACACTGTAACACCATAACACCGGCAGAATAAATCCAATGAAGCTGATATTCAGCCAGCCCATCAGAAAAACGGTTAAAAAGAAAACTGTCATCAGCCGTATCCCTGTGTTTATCAAACCCAGATACATATGCCCGGCACCCGGGACAAAAGAGAAGAAAATAGTCAGCCATTTGCTTTTATTTTGCATCTTTCACGTTCCTTTCTTTATTGATTGAAAAATTTCGTATCATTTTGGTACTGTTCTCCATTAACTGGCGATCCCAGTCTTTGTTTACAGTTGATTCAATCCTTTGACTTTTAAGCATACATACCTGGGAAAGATGCATGCTTTTTGCCACCATTGAATCGAATACGCCCCCGCTCATCAAAGCCAGGGTTATTACCGCGGCCGTAACATAATAGGCAAATATATCCCGGCGATTCAGCTTCCGTTTGGTAGGTTTGATTTTATCCGGGATCACAGTGGGAGTACGTTGATTTATTTTATTGATCAATGTATCGGTAAAATCCAAAGGAATCTTATCCTGGGTTTTTTCAAAATCTGTCTCATCGATGAGATTTAAAAAATATTCCCGGCAGTTTTCACAAAGCGCTAAATGTGCTTCGATTTCTGCAGTTAATTCGGGCTCGATAGTATTTCTTTTATAATCCTGCCATTCATCGGGGCTAAAGTGCATTTGTTTCAACTGCCGTCCTCCTTCCATTTTTGCTTGATCATGGCCCGCGCCCGGTAGAGCCTTGATTCTACAGTTTTAATGCTGAATCTTCCGCGTTGGGCTATCTCTGCATATGACTTGGATTCAAAATAGTATTCCTGAATGATCTGACCATAGATGGGGGGAAGCTGCCGGCATATTTCACGCAATTGATCTTTGTTCTCATTCCTGATTAACAGCAGATCAGGCGCCCGGCTCTCGTTTTCATCTGCCAGATAACCAATATCCAAGGGCTCCTGTCGGTTGTATTTATTATGGGATCGTTTCCAATCCAGGGTTTTGTTGAGCGTGATTTTTCCCAACCAGGCTTTAAAATTCTGGGGACAGTAATCCGGCAGGGAACGATATACCTGCAGAAACACTTCCTGGGCGATATCTTCTGCGTCGTTGCTTTCCGGGAGAAGGTTTAGAATTATGGCAAATACATAAGCTTTATATCGGTCGACCAGGGTTCTTAATGCATTCTGATCGGTTGCCAGTACTTGCTGCAGCAATTCTTCATCGGTTATAACCATAATTCCCTCCTTTCCCTCTTTACCTATAATAACGTATTACTTGCACAAAACCCTGCAGGTTATTCACCAATAATTTTTAGCTGCTTGGAAATCTTCTTTATTTATTCATAAAACTTTCATACTTGGTGGGTAGAATAACGATATGACCAGGGAGTCGACACCTGTCTGGACCATGTAACCCATCTTGTTAAAAAATTCGGAAAGGATGATCAAGTTGAAAAAACAAATCAAAAGTTTTTTGGCCTTGTCTACCGTAATTGCAGTTATGCTGACATGTGTTTGCAACGTTTATGCATCACCATGGGGTTTCAGTAACACTCCTCCGGGAATGGGAGGAAGCAATTACCAACAGCCTCAGCAAATGCAACAAAATCAATTTGGACAACAGCAGCAAAACACACAAGAGTATTCTAATGTAACATTGGATTCCAGTTCACCCGAGGATCAGGACACTTCTGTGGATATTGACACAACCATAGAATTGCAATTCTCTGATGATATTTCCTACAGCTCAACAGATAAGGAAACACAGATTTATTTGGTGGATAGTTCCAACAAAACGGTTGATGTTGCTATTGAAACAGGCAGTGACAATGAGCTCGTAATAACTCCTGAGGATGAATTGGACGAAGACACTACATACAGACTTTATGTTTATGGCTTGAAAGACAGCGATGATTTGACGATAGAAACATTTTCAATAACCTTCAGCACCAGTGATGAAATAACAAGCACCTCTACGAGCAGTGGTTTCAGCGATGTTGGCAGTGGCCATTGGGCATATAATGCGATAATGGATCTTGCTGACCGGAAAATAATCAATGGCTATTCTGATAACTCATTTAAGCCCAATGAAAGTGTTACCAGATCGCAGTTTGCTACCATGCTGACCAAAGCACTCGATTTAACAACAACAGATGATACGCAGACTTTCGAGGATGTCCCTGTAAGCAGTTGGGACTATAAAGCAGTAGAGGCGTCCAAAGAATATCTAACCGGATATAAAACAAGCAGCGGTGATCTGTACTTTTATGGCAGCAAAAGCGCCGTCCGTGAAGATATGGCGGTTGCCTTGGTAAAAGCGCTTGATTTGACAGTAGTAAGTGATGATGATGAGTTGGAAAGTACTTACTCTGATTATGACAAAATCTCAGACAATTTAAGAGACTATGTTTACACTGCCTACACAGAAGGAATCATGACCGGTTCCGATGGTGAATTCAATCCCCAAGGTTCTTTAACCAGAGCAGAAGCGGCCACACTTATTGAAAGGGTTCTTGAGAAAACGGAAAAGGTTGCTTACGATGATATGAGTGACAGCAGCTATGACAAAGTGGTGGTGAGTGGTTCCGATGACGAAAGTTCTGATGCCACACTGAGCAGCTTGAAGTATGATGGCGTTAAGGTGTCAGGTTTTACAAGGTATACAACCAGCTATAACGTTGCGGTAGACGAAGACAACGATATCCCGACCGTAACAGCCGTTGCCAATGATTCGGATGCTTCCGCCAGCATAACCCAGGCAACAGAAATACCCGGAACGGCAAAAGTTATTGTTACCGCAGAAGATGGCACTACCAAAACATACAAGATCAATTTTAAGGTTGCAGTCAGTACAGATGCTACACTGAGTGACCTTTTATACGATGGTGCTGATGTTGATGACTTTGATGAAGCCACAAGCTATTATACTGTGAAACTTGATGATGATGCCGATATTCCAACCGTAACGGCTGTAGCCAATGATTCTGACGCAACCATCAGCATTACGCAGGCAACAGACATACCTGGAACGGCTAAAGTGGTTGTAACAGCGAAC
>JAGFXV010000219.1 GCA_017861475.1 Bacillota bacterium
CGCAGCGAACTTCGCGCCCGGGATGAGGAAATCATTATGATCATGGGGAAAAGATTTTATATTCTGCACGGGCATCAGTACGGTGTCAAACAAAGTATGAGCAGTCTTTATTATCGAACCCAGGAAGTAGATGCTGACGTTGTCGTCTATGGTCATACCCACACCGCCCATCTCGAACAGATCGACAATATCTGGATGATCAATCCCGGCAGTGCCAGCCGGCCAAGGTTTGACAGGCGAAGCAGCTATGTTTTAATCGAGGTGGAAAAGAGTACATTTCTGCCCCGATTAGTTTATGTTTTGGAATGAGTTTTTCAACGATACCAAACGCACTGATTATTAATTGTTCACCCCCCGGTTGCGAAGTTTCGAAAGAAATAAAATATACTAGACTTTTGTTAATATTTAATTATAATAATAAGAATCAGACATAATACGATAAATAAATATAGGGATGATGAGTGTCGAGAGAGTTGGGCTAAAAGTTCACACCGAAGGAGCAAACATATTTGATTTATCCTTGAATATGTGAATCTCTCAGGTAAATGGATCGCACTCAGACCTTTCTCTGGAAAGTCTTTTGACACCGAAGGGGCAAACCATAAGGTGAAACTCTCAGGTTAATAAACAGAGAACAAGGAATAGCCTTGTTCTCTGTTTTTTTTTATGCAGGTGAAATTAACCAAAGTCAGAAAAATAGGCAAAGAAAATATTATCGTAGTAGCATCTCGAGAAAAAATGATGGCATTATACCCCGCACCGCTTTTGGTAGATAAGGTGATCCTGATTTAGACCGGGAACTGAATGGATATATAAGAGTTGTAACCGGTTCGGAGGACAGCATAATCTTTCCGGTTAGCAGTTAACAAGGAATGTTTATCAAAAAAGAGGATAATTATTTAGGTGTGGATAAAAATAGAATATAGGGATGATGGGTGTCGAGAGAGTTGAGTATAACGCTCACACCGAAGGAGAAAATATTTTTCAGGTATCCCTGGAGAATGTGAAACTCTCAGGTCAATAGATCGCACCCAGACCTAACTCTGGAAAGTCGTAAGGCACCGAAGGGGCAAGCCATTAGGTGAAACTCTCAGGTTTAAGCAACAGAGAACAAGGATAGTCTTGTTCTCTGTTTTTTAAACGGTAATAAAATAGTAGAATGCTATAAGGTGTGCTTGATTTGAATCCGCATGCTTATATAATCACCAATGACAAGATGGCGACAAGTTGAGCACATTTTAGCAAAATAAATGATGGTATTTTCTTTGTATAAGCGGGATGATAAATGTATACATTGCGAAAGGGGTTGAAAGGATTGAAACAAACTGCGCTTATATCAATGCACCGCAAATATCAGGGGAAATTGATCGACTTCGGGGGATGGGAACTCCCGGTTCAGTATGCGGGTATTATCAAGGAGCACCACATGGTGAGGCATAATGCGGGCCTCTTCGATGTTTCCCATATGGGGGAAGTCGAAATCAAAGGAGCCGGAGCAGAAGAATTCGTACAAAAGTTGGTCACCAACAATATCAAAGTGTTATCTGATAAAGAAGTCATCTATACCCCGATGTGTTATCCCCATGGAGGGGTGGTCGACGACCTGCTGGTATACCGCTATTCTCCCCAGCATTATTTTTTGGTTGTTAATGCTTCCAATACGGACAAGGACTTTGACTGGATGAAGAGCAACAGTCCTGCCGATCTCGAGGTCAGCAATGTTTCCAGCCAATATGCCCAGCTCGCAGTTCAGGGACCAAAAGCACAGGAGATCCTGCAAAAGCTAACTGATTTTGATCTGGAAAAGATCGAGTTTTTCCATTTTGAACCCGACGTAAAAATATCTGGTATGAACTGTTTGATTTCCAGAACAGGATATACCGGTGAGGATGGCTTTGAACTGTATATTGCCCCAAGTCAGGCAGTACAGCTGTGGGAAGATATTTTACATGCCGGCGGAGAAGATGTTGCTCCCATAGGATTGGGAGCTCGCGATACATTGCGCTTTGAGGCCAAACTGCCTTTATATGGTCAGGAAATCGATCAGGACATCACCCCCCTTGAAGCCAGGCTGGGGTATTTTGTGAGACTGGACGGCGACGATTTCATCGGCCGTGATGCTTTACGTAAAGAAAAAGAAAACAAACCTGCCCGCACCCAGGTCGAGTTTTATATGCTGGGCAAAGGAATTCCGCGTGCCCACTATGATGTACAAAAAGACAGTAAAAAAATCGGCTGGGTGACCAGTGGAGGTTATTCACCGACGCTGGATAAGAATATCGGTCTGGCTCTGATTGAAAGTCAATATTACAAAGACGGAGAACTGATCGATATCATCATCAGGGATAAACCTGTACAGGCGCAAATTGGCGAGGGTGTTTTCTACCGGAAGAAAACCAAACCGAAAAATAAAGCGTAACATGTTGCGGTGGCAGGATATTTAAAATAAGGAGGATGATTTTAATGAACATTCCGGAAAATCTTTATTATTCAACCGAACACGAATGGGTACGGGTAGAAGGCGAACAAGCTTACATCGGGATTACTGATTTTGCCCAGGAGCATCTGGGGGACATTGTGTTTGTTGAATTACCCGAGCTTGACACTGATACGGCTGCCGGCGAACAGGTCGGAGTAATCGAATCAGTGAAAGCGGTTTCCTCCATGTTCAGTCCGGTCAGCGGGACGATTACAGGTATTAATGAAGCGCTGGAGGATGCACCCGAATTATTAAATGAAGACCCCTATGAAAACTACATTCTTGTTGTTCAGATGAAAGACCCCGATGAACTTGATGCATTGCTTACTCCAGTAAAATACGCACAGCTCTGTGAAGAAGAGGAGCAAGGGGGCAAATAAAATGGCCTATACACCTAATCCCAAGAAAGTTACAGACGATATGCTGCACAGTATTGGCTTAAACAGCATGCAAGAACTGTTTAGCGATATCCCCGAAGAAATAAAACTAAATCGTCCTTTAAATCTCGAATCTGGTTGCAGTGAAATTGAACTGCGCAGACATATGCTGGAACTGGCCGGAAAAAACATTAATGTTGAACAATATCCCTGCTTTTTGGGAGCAGGTGCCTATGATCATTATGTTCCGGCAGTAGTGGATCAGATTCTGCAGCGTTCCGAGTTTTATACAGCCTATACGCCCTATCAGCCAGAAATCAGCCAGGGTATTTTACAGGCGATTTTTGAATACCAGACCTTGATCAGCCAACTGACCGGCATGGAGGTTTCCAATGCTTCCATGTATGATGGCGGAACGGCACTGGCAGAAGCCTGTCAGATGGCTTGCGAAGCCAGCAAAAGAAAGCAGATCCTGATACCCGATACGATTCATCCTGAGTATGCAAAAATACTTAACACTTACAGTATTTCCGACAAGATGCAGATAAGCATGGTTGCGAGTAACAACGGAGCAGCGGATGTTGACCGAATGGTGGAAATGATCGGTAAGGAAACGGCTGCGGTTGTTATTCAACATCCAAACTTCTACGGTAATTTAGAGGAGATTGAAAGGATCGAGCAGGCGGTTCATGAGCACAAAGGACTGTTCATCATGATCGTTGATCCTATCTCATTGGGAATTTTAAAATCACCGGGCGAGTATGGTGCTGATATTGTAGTCGGTGAGGGACAGGCACTTGGCAACGGATTGAATTTCGGGGGCCCGTATCTTGGATTTATGGCCAGTAACAAGAAATATATGCGTAAACTACCCGGAAGGATTGTTGGCCAGACGCTTGATTTAAACGGCCTACGAGCTTTTGTCCTGACGCTGCAGGCACGCGAGCAGCACATCCGTCGGGAACAGGCATCTTCCAATATTTGTTCCAATCAGGCATTGAATGCCCTGGCAGCCAGTATTTATCTGTCTATGGTCGGAGCGCAGGGACTTAAGGAAATCGCTGTGCGATGCCATCAGTTGGCTGTTTATGCCCGCAATGAATGCAAAAAAAGCGGACTGCAGTTAAAATATGAACAGCCGTTTTTCAAGGAATTTGCACTTCGGGTCAAAGATCCAGGAGGCGTCAACCGTATGTTGTTGGATAACGGGATAATCGGCGGTTACGAACTGGATGATGCGCTCCTGCTGGCTTTCACTGAGAAACGCAGCCGGGCGGAAATTGACAAGCTGGTCGCACTGATTGGAGGGTATGAGAATGAATAAGCTTCTTTTCGAAAAAAGCGTT
>JAGFXV010000220.1 GCA_017861475.1 Bacillota bacterium
TCAATTCTGCTTTGCACAAATGCATAATCTTGCTTAAAAGGGCTCCTCCTTGTGTGTTTAGGGTTGATTTCTGAACAATTCCTATCTCAGCACACTAAGGGGCTCTTTTTAATTTTGCGCTAAACTTATTTCACGCTATCTGAATTCGTTAGAATGTTTGCCAATGGCGGGAAATATGTGATGTAAAAAAATTCATTAAGTGCAAAAAATGCTTGAAATAATAAATTATTTGATATATTATGAATATAAATATAATATACGAAATAATATATTATTTTCGCGCGAACGATATAGATTTTTTTGGTCATAAACGAAGATTTGCGGTACGCTCTGAAGAAGAATGAAAAAGGCAATGTGCTCTATCGCGCGGAGTTAAGAAACAAGGAAGGAGGGAAAGGCAATAGGCCTGTGAATTTTTTATAATTTAGCTAGAAACAAAATAAGGGTCGAGATAATTGCATGTCCACTGAAACTTAAAAGGGAGGTAATGAACATGTCGATCAAAAACCCCGCGAATCAGTTGCTTACAGATGAAATAAAACCAACCAAGCAGCGTTTTATTACTCTGCTAATCCTGTTAATCGGCATTATGGTAGTATATCTGGATCGGGTAAATGTTTCCGTTTTGGCTGCAAATGGGACTTTTCTGACGGATATGGGCATCCAGGGGCAACCAGTGAAAATTGGAATGATGATGTCAACATTTTTATTTGCCTATGGATTTGGCAATTTGTTGCTAAGCCCATTGGGAGATTATTGGGGACCACGGAAAACAGTAACACTGGCATTGGTACTATGTTGTATATCGATTGCTATGGGCGGAATGGCGGGAACTTTTACTGTGCTGATTGCCAGTCGGATTATATTGGGGATCGGTGAAGGAGCATATTATCCCATGTCAGGAATTTTTACTAAAAATTGGTTTCCGCCGCAAGAACGTGGACGGGCGAACGCTGCCTGGATTATCGGACAATCCCTTGCCCCGGCGGCGGCGATGCCGTTTTTTACTTATATAATCGGGACGTATGGTTGGCGGGAAAGCTTTCATGCAGCATTGGTTTTAACGATCATCCCCTTAGTGTTGTTTTGGTTGTATATAACCGATAAGCCCAAAACCCATAAAAAAGTTAACGCTCTTGAGCTTCGGCATATTGAAGAAGGCTTGGCGAGGGAAAAGAAAAATGAGGATAGCGGCATAAAAGAGACTTTATGGCAACGCGTGAAGCCATTTATTACAAATTATCGGTATTGGCTCTTAGTGTACTGGTACATATCCTTGAATTTCGTATTTTGGGGAATGGTTTCATGGCTGCCAAGCTACTTAAAAACCGCCCGCGGTTTTTCCTGGTCCGAAATGGGCTGGCTATCTGCACTGCCGTTTTTAGCGGCAATTATTACCAAGGCGTTTGCTGGATGGGTAGCCGACCGCACGGGAAGGTGCGCGCCTATACTTTTTGCAGCAATGGTTTTAGGCGGTTTTGGGACTTATTTGGCAGTCATCGCCCCGGGGAAATATTTGGCGGCGGCACTGTTAGTCATTTCTTTTGGGTTTGGCAATATGGCGGCGCCAGCTGCCTGGACGCTGCTGCAGGGACTAGTAGATGGAAAATCATTGGCAACTGCTGGTGGAACCATGAACGCAATCGCTGCTTTTTGTTCATCTACTAGTCCGGTTTTGATCGGTTGGGTTATCAGCTCGACCGGTAGTTACGATGGGGGATTGTTCATGCTGGTCGGAGCCGCACTTCTTGCCTCTGGGGCCGCAGCAGTTTTAGCATTTCAAAAACTATAAGCATGTTGAGAATGTCTTACGCAATATACACAAATTAAGAGGAGGTTTTTCAATGAAAATCACAAGTGTAGAAGTAATTAAAGTGGCCACGCCGTTCAAACCGGACACATCGACCTGGCAGCCAATTGTTGTCAGAGTGAATACCGATGAGGGAATCAGCGGCTATGGCGAACTGGGAATGGCTTATGGTATCGGCTACACGGCCGGCTTTGGAATGTGTCAGGACCTGGCCAGGATCATTATTGGCATGGACCCCAGAAACAACGAGGAAATCTGGGAAAAAATGCTCAAGAAAACCTTCTGGGGCCAAGGCGGCGGCACCGTGATCTTTTCCGGAATGTCGGCACTGGATACGGCGCTATGGGATATAAAAGGCAAAGTGCTGAATACTCCTCTTTATCAATTGCTGGGCGGAAAAACGAACAAAAAACTTCGGGCTTATGCCAGCCAGCTGCAATTTGGCTGGGGCCTGGGCAAAGACAAGCAAAGCCTCAACCATCCCAAAGAATACGCCGATATTGCGCTGCAAGCCGTAGAAATGGGCTTTGACGCAGTGAAAGTCGACCCGATAGGATTTGATAAAAATGGCGTATGGCGGGCTATGGACTTAACCGGCACGCTGCCGCAGGATCATGTTGAACTGGCCTATCAAAGAGTGAAGGCTATTCGGGAGGCCGTGGGATCCGGAGTGGATATCATTGTCGAAATGCATGCCATGACTGACACCACGGCGGCCATCCAGTTCGGCAGGCGGATTGAAGATCTGAACATAATGTATTATGAAGAACCGACGATGTCGCTCAATCCCGACCAAATGAAGCAAATCGCGACCAGTGTTAGAGTGCCGATCGCCGCCGGCGAGAGGATATATAGCCGTTGGGGTTACCGGCCGTTCTTCCATAACGGCTCAATCCAAATGATTCAGCCCGACGTCGGCAACTGCGGCGGCATCACGGAAGGTAAAAAAATCTGTGATATGGCGCATGTCTACGATGTTAAGGTGCAGGCTCATGTCTGCGGCGGCCCAATAGCCACAGCGGTGGCGCTGCACCTGGAGGCGGCTATACCGAACTTCATGATCCATGAGACACATCGTTACTCATTATTGGAAGGCAATATTTGCACCTGCAAATATGACTACCAACCGGAGAACGGCTACTATGAAGTGCCTGAACTTCCCGGCATTGGTCAAGAATTGGATGAGGATGTTGTCAAAAAATCATTCATTGAGAAAGTATCATAAACCTAGGCTGTGCCCTTTTGGAAACTAGGAAGAGTAAAAGGTCTGCATAGTAAAATTGATTTCTGCATATTTTGATTGGTTGATAATGCAGAAAAAGATTTTTGAGGAACTTCAAATAAGAGGTTCCTCTTTTTCTTGCCTAATTAAACTTTGCAACACAGGCTGCGGACGTCGAGAAAGGGATAAATATTTTTATGTTGTAAGAAAAGAATAATTTTGCCGCTGATAAAAAACAGAATAATTTGATAATTACAGCGATTTTGCTGACAACATGGTTGGGATAATGATAAGATATCAATACAAATAATAAATGCTGTTGGGAGACCTATTCTGGATAAAAGCGCGTAATAGATCAGAGTTCATCAAATAATTTAGGAGAAATAACATGCATAAAATTAGCATCTGTAAGAAATGCTTGTTGGTACTATGGACCATTTTACTTTTTGTAAGCTTGGCAGGATGTCAGTCAACTTCAATAAAAGGCCCAGCGGAAAGACCAAGTCCGAATACCGCTATCTCGAAAGAGGACACTGCTGCTAACCGGGTTCAGAAGGACCAAGCTGCAAATACAACTGGTATCATCCGCATTCAAGTAATAAAGGGGGAAAGTTATTCAACCAGGGACGAAGTGGCGTCCTATATTTTCGAATTTCATACACTGCCGCCGAACTATATTACGAAGACCGAAGCGCAAAAGCTAGGCTGGGACAATTCAAAAGGGAATCTTTGGAAAGTAACCAATCGAAAATCTATTGGTGGCGATCGATTTGGTAATCTAGAAGGACGATTGCCAAAAGCAAATGGGCGGCAATATTATGAATGCGACATCGACTATTCTGGAGGATATCGTAGTGCTAAGCGTATTATCTATTCCAATGATGGGCTTGTTTTCTATACGGATGATCACTACAATACCTTTAAGCAGTTATACTGGGGGGACAGCAGATGAAAGAAATCCGGCTAAACGGAGCTGAAATGGTGGATAAAGCTGCAACTCATGCCTATTTAAAACGAAAATTAACTTTACCCGAGTACTATGGCAACAATTTGGACGCGTTGTGGGATTGCCTTTCAACCGATTTCGCCCAGAAAAAAATCATCATCCGTAAGCCGGAAGCGATGATAGAAAACTTAGGCTCTTACGGTGAAGCGATCATAAAGCTCTT
>JAGFXV010000221.1 GCA_017861475.1 Bacillota bacterium
GCCTACTACTGCTAATCTGACACCTGCACTCAATTTAATACCTCCCATTATGCTGCATTCAATATTTATTTTTTATCTTGTATTCTACCACAATCATTTTAATAACTACAATTTGATTACACCGGTCCAAGCATTAATGGCTGGATTTGCTTTCCCTGCAGGGCACATAAAGTTGTATCAAGCAGTAGATCAAGCCTGGCAACGACAGAATTTGGTTTGTTAGCTGGATCATCCTGACGAAATGGAACAAAATATATCATCTTCATGTTCAATAAAAGTCCTATATTCTTGGCGTTGATGCCGAGTGCATCATTGGTTGATACAGCGATTACCACGGGTCGCTGATTGCGCAGATGCGCCTTGATAGCCATGAGTGCAGGAGTATCTACAATTCCATTGGCCAGTTTGGCAATTGTATTTCCGGTAGCCGGGATCACAACTACCACATCCAGCATCCTTTGTGGTCCGATTGGTTCTGCTCCAACGATGGTGGTTATTAAAGGACGTTCGGTAATCTTTTTGAGGTCTGTCTTCAAGTCATCCACACGATAAAAGCGGTTATTGGTCTCATTTACAGAGTAAGATAAAATTGGATATATATCTGCGCCTTCTGTTTTTAACAATTGGATCTGTGGCAGGGTTTCAGCCATCGTACAGTGGGAACCCGTCAAAACAACCCCGACTTTTACTCCTTCCAAGCGGGCATGTTGCACTTTTCCACCTCCTTGCTATGCATAAATCGAAGTTTGTTCAAGTTTTACGAGTTCCTTTATGATCAGACCGGGGATCACGCTGGCGAGTATTTTCCCGGCCGAAACCGGTGCAACTTTGCCTGGCAATCCAGGTGCCAGAATTGCTTTCAGGCCATAATGATTGGCTGCCTCAAAATCTGTCCCGCCTGGTTGTGTGGCCAAATCGATGATCAATACATCAGGATTGGCATATTTTAAAACAGATCGGTCCAATACCAACTCGGGAACAGTATTAAAAGCGAGGTCCACGGTATGCATTATTTCATGTAAATCGCCAAGTTCTGCTTTTTTACAGTTCATTTCATAAGCCCGGGCCAACTGTCCGTGATTCCTTGCCACAACCGTCACTTCCGAGCCAAGTGATTTCAAAACTCTAGCCAAAGTAATACCAATCCGGCCAAAACCAATAACACAGCTCTTGCTACCGTGGATGGTAATATTCGTTTCCTCCATGGCTATCTGTATCGCACCTTCAGCGGTCGGGATAGAATTCAGGATGGCAATTTCATCAATTTCAGCAACTTCCAACAAATTCAGTTCCTTATTCTCGATCCATTTTTTTAGAAATTCACGGGCTGATCCTATGATTACCAATGCCCGGGGAGCCACTGCGGATATTGCTTTTTCCGTCAGTTTTAATTCCTGTTCCGAATAAACGGCACGTATGACTCCATCAGGACTGGTGCCCGGCAGAGGTAATATAACCACTTCAGCTCCTTTACAGGCTTCTTCCGGATTATTCAATGCAAAAGCTCCATGGCCTACCATTTCCCGTGGAAAGCCACACACAACTACTGTTGCTCCCATACGTACCAGTTCATTGACCAGGATCAACTCTCGATCATCACCGCCTAATACCGCGATTTTTATACCTGACAGAACTGAACTCATTTTTAACCTCCTCCGGATATTCACGAATTTATGCGGAATTAATAGCAATATATGAATAGTGAACATAACTGGTGCTTGTCCGGAAGGCAGTAAAAGGAGCGAATTACATCAAAAATTCGCTCCTTATTATGAAAAAATCCGCTCGTTAACGTACCTGCAGTACATTCGTAGCGGATTAATTATTCAATTAAGTCCTTTGGATCTAGAGGAAGTTTTCCAGACCGTAAATCAATCCTTTGACTTCAGTAATTTTATTGATGGTCAACAAAACACCCGGCATAAAACCTACCCGATCGAAAGAATCATGACGGATACTCAAACTCTGACCGATTCCACCGAAAATTACTTCCTGATGAGCGATAAAACCTGGCAGACGTACACTGTGTATTCTGATTCCGTTTACTTCACCGCCGCGCGCTCCGGTTACTTTCTCAAATTCCCTCGCGTTGCGGGCCGGAATCCGTTGACGGTTGGCAGTTATCATCTCTGCGGTTTTTATCGCGGTCCCGGAAGGCGCATCCAGCTTCTGATCATGGTGAAGTTCAATAATCTCAACATCGGGGAAATACTGAGCTACCTGTTGGGACATTTTCATCATTAAGACCGCACCCAAAGCAAAGTTTGGAATGACTGCCACCCCAACCTGGTTTTCCATCGCAATTTTTTCCAACTGCGCCAATTCCATATCATTTAAACCTGTCGTTCCAATAATACAATTTACTCTCTGCTTCAACGCGGCCCGGGCATTGTTAAATACTGCCTGGGGATTGGTGAAATCGACCATTACATCGGGATGGACGGCAGCTATCAACTGACCCAGGTCACTTTCAACATTCATTTTTAACTCTTTGATAGCTAGAATATCGCCCATTGACTCGCCTTTGCCACGTACGTCTACCATGCCTGCCAGTTCAAGACCAGGTTCATTAAATACTGCTTTAACTGTTTCTTTGCCCATTTTCCCAAGGGCCCCTGCTACAATAACTTTGATTTTGTCTGCCACTGTTAAACCTCCCAGTACTTTATAATGAATAGTTTTATATATTTCACTTCAGCAGTCAAGCTTTGCTGATTTATAAAGTATCTGTAAAATATTATTATCAGCAACGACAATATCAGCTGAGATTGAAGCCTGACTTCAGTAAATGTTATACTGAGTGCTGATGAACTATTGTCAATTTACTTAATTACTAAGGAGATTTACAGTGCCTTTTGATGGATTTACGATCAGAGCCCTGTGCAGGGAGCTAAACCTGGAATTGAACAATGCCCGCATCGACAAGATACATCAGCCGGAACGGGATGAACTGAATATCGCCATACGTCAGATGAAAAGCGGCAATCATCGTTTATTAATTTCTGCCAACGCGCGCTGGGCAAGGTTTCATTTAAGTACTGATAAAAAGGCCAACCCCAGTCAGCCTTCTTCTTTTTGCATGCTGCTGCGCAAATATCTGGAAGGCGGAAAGATCAAGGAAATCAAGCAACCGGGTATGGAACGTATTATACAGATTCGAATTGAAGCTTTGGATGATTTCAAAGAATGGAATGACAAGTTGCTCATCTGTGAGTTTATGGGGCGCCATTCCAATATTATATTGGTAAATCCGGAAAACGGATTGATTCTTGATGCAATCAAAAAATATGGCAGTGACGTAAGCTCCTACCGTGAAGTTCTGCCGGGGAAAGAATACATAAGTCCCCCGACGCAGAACAAACTCGATCCGGATAACGCCAAATGGGAAGATTTTACCGCTGCAATGTGGGATCAGGAAGAAACCACTGCCTTGTCTGCGGCACTATTTAATGTATATACCGGTATAAGCCCTTACTCAGCCCGCAAGATATGTATGCAATGCAATCTGGATCCTGATGCGCCAGTTGAACAGACGGGCGAATTTGAGTTGGATAAATTGTATTATTCTATCCGCAAGTTGCTGGAGGATATCGATCAGGGCCGTATCATACCAATGGTTCACTACAACCACAAAAAACAACCGATGGAGTTCGGTATTTTTGATGATAAAGACGATCCGTCAGTTTTAATCAGCCATACACATACAAGCATGAACGATGCCTGTGATAAATTCTACGGAAAAAAGATGAGCATGCTGCGGTTGGATTCCATGAAAACCAATCTACTTCGCAATATAAAAGAACGGCTCGATAAATATTATAAAAAACGTTACCTTCAGGAAGGTGACCTTGTCAAAGCCCTGGAAAATGAGGTATACAAAACCAGAGGAGAATTGCTGACCTCTTATGCGCATTTATTTGCAAAAGGCGACACTGAAGCGGTATTGGAGGATTTCTACAGCGGTGAGAAGGTTACTTTACAGTTGGACCCCCGCTATACACCGATTCAAAATGCACAAAGGTTTTTTAAAGTCTACAATAAAAGCCGTGGTGCACAAAAACATTTGGAAGTGCTTATGGCACAAAATCAAAAGGAAATCGATTATCTGGAATCAGTGACAGTTGCTGTACAGCAGGCGGAAAGTCCTGCCCAGATCGATGAAATCGTTGATGAATTGGATAA
>JAGFXV010000020.1 GCA_017861475.1 Bacillota bacterium
AAAATTAAACATTTAAGCAAATGTTTAGTCTTGCTGCGGAACTGGACAGGGCTGTTTTATTACCCCTATAATGGAGCAGGGGGGGTCTAAAATGCAAATAAAACGAATAAAGTTTTTAGATAAAGGTTTTATATTTAGTCTGAGTTTGATCCTGGCTTTTGGAATGATCATTCTTTACAGCGCCAGCAGCGGCATTGGCAGCGATCCGGTGTACTATGTAAAGAAACAAATTTTGTGGTTGATCGTCGGCCTTGCCATAGCGGTTATGATCGTCCGCTTTGATTATTCGCAGTTGGAAGGGTATTGGAAGTATCTGTACGGTATATCCATAGTCACGCTCATTATTGTTTTGATTTTCGGACAGGAAGTAAGAGGTACGACCGGGTGGATCGGAATTGGACCGTTTCCGAAAATGCAGCCGGCCGAATTTACAAAGATCCTGCTCATCCTTGCATTTGCTGCTTATTTAAACAAACGTAAAGATTATCTGAACAATTTTAAAGAAATGCTGCCTTGCTTTATTTTTATGGGCATTCCCTGTGCACTGATCATGATGCAGCCGGATTTAGGAACCGCTCTGGTTTACATTGCCGTGACTTTTGCCATGATGTTTATTGCCGGTGCCAATCCGAGGACGCTGGGCAAAATCATTTTTATCACAGTGCTTTTTATTACCCTGATCCTGTTTATGCATTTTAAATTTGACACATGGCTGCCGCTGGATGACTATCAGATCGACAGACTGGTGGTCTTTATCGATCCTTATAACGATGGTCAGGGTGGACGGGGAGCAGGCTGGAACACGATTCAGTCTCTGGTTGCCATTGGCTCCGGCGGCCTGACCGGCAAAGGGCTGTTTAACGGCAGTCAGGTACAATTGAACTTTTTACCGGAACATCACACCGATTTTATTTATGCGGTTATTGGTGAAGAACTGGGTTTTATCGGTGCGGTATTGGTTATCCTTTTTTATGGGATACTATTGGTGAGGGCAGTAGTGATCAGTTTCAATGCCAATGATTTATACGGCAGTTATCTGGTGATTGGCATATCGGCCATGTGGATGTTTCATATCTTTGAAAATATCGGCATGTCGATCGGCATCATGCCGATCACCGGCATACCGTTGCCATTCTTAAGTTATGGAGGCAGTGCCATGCTGACCAACATGCTGGCGGTGGGCCTGATTCTAAGTGTCAACATGAGAGGGAAAAAGCTGGTCTTTTAATGGAGGAGAGGAGCTAGGGGATGAAAAAGGAAGGAATTGATATTGATATGGCGCGCGGCAAATTGCAGGAAGCGATTATGCTAATACCAAATTATTTGAAACTTCTTTACCGACTGACCCGCGACAACCGGGTCAAGACTGCTGAAAAAGCTCTGCTTTTGGCGACGGCTGCCTATGTTGTCTCGCCCATCGATTTTCTGCCGGATTTTATACCGTTTGTTGGTCAGATCGATGATGTTTTACTGGTGGCTTTGATCCTGAAAAGATTCATGAACAGCATAAGTCCGCAGGTGCTCTATCAGCACTGGGACGGGCGCCCGGATCTGCTGCGCAATATAGATCAGATCCTGTCCTGGTCACGATTTTTTCTTCCGGCTGACGTTTACAATAAAGTCGTGCGCAAGGCACGGGAAAATCCTGCTGCCGACATCCATGAAACCATCGATGCGGAGTATGACATAAGGTAAGGAATTTCTCATAAATTCAGATTTTTGCGCGGGATCTGCAAAGCTGACATAAAATAGCCAGGCTTACTATATATTTATTAAAAAGTCAGGTGGTGAGCGTGGTGTTTTATAGTTTTAAGATCCGTCTTTTGATGGTAATCGTTTTGGCTGCTGTACTGGGATTGGTCATGCAGTCCAACAGCCCCGGCAAGCAGGCGGTAGAGCCGGTCCTGCGATACATAATGACGTCTGATGATACACTCACTGAGACCTTCAATAATCTCATCCCCCAACCGGCTGATAACAGCCTCACGAAACTGCCTGCTTCTGCCCGAACGCTGTTAAAGGCACCCTGCGACTATATAAAAGTTGAAAAAAATTACGGCTCATATTGGAGTGATGAACTGGATCGCAAGGCTTTTAACCCGGGGATGAGTTTTAAAGTTGCCCAAAGTACACCGGTCAAAGCTGTTTTGCCGGGAACTGTACAGGCAATCACCAGGGAAAGCCAAGAGTATACGGTTAAAATCAAACATGCCGGCAATTTGGAATCAATTTACGGGGGGCTGCAGGAAATAGATGTGAAAGTTGACCATCCGGTGCTGATTGAACAGGTCATAGGCAAAACCGGTGATCAGTTTTATTTTGAATTACGCAGCAAGGACGATCCCGTCAATCCCCAAAGTATTTTTAAATAACTATGATTCTCGGTAAAATTGCCGGGGTGCGTATACGGATAAACTGGCTGTTTTTGCTGGTCTGTGCAGTCTATACGTATCTGGGGCTGGGAATTGAGATACTGGTGATCTTTGCTGCAGTTCTGCTCCACGAACTCAGCCACACCATCATGGCTGCCCTTTTAAAGGTCAGGGTGGCTGAAATTGAGTTGCTGCCTTTTGGCGGACAGGCAAGGATCGATGATTTTACCGGACTGGATCCTGACCGGGAAATCTATATCGCTTTGGCCGGGCCCATTATGAGCCTCTCCTTGGCGGCGTTTTTTTATTTTCTGCCGCCAACCCTTCCTTTAAAGACCTCCTGGTTGATTCAAATCAATCTGTTTCTGGGCATATTTAATTTCCTGCCGGCTTTGCCGTTGGATGGCGGGCGGGTATTAAGAGCCTGGCTGTCCTTGCATATAGGTTATAAAAGAGCCACGTCAATATCTGCCGGGCTGGGCAAGGTGATCGCAATTCTCTTGTGTGCCTATGGCGGGTACCTTTTTTATTTTCAGCAAAGCGGTGCCAATTATATGCTGGCAGGCCTCATTTTATTTTGGGCGGCGCGCCGTGAAGGCTTGTTGCTAAGTTATGCCTTTATGCGCTATCTGGTAAATAAAAAAAGTGAACTGGCCGGGAAGGGTTTTCTTGCCTCCCATCAGGTGGTAGGCATTGAAGACACTTTGGTAAAGAGCATCCTGGAGTCGACCCGTCCCAGCTATTATACAGTGGTGCTGGTACTTAATCAGCAGCATCAGCCGCTGGGCCTGATCAGCGAAGCGCAAATGATTGAATGCCTTTTCAATCAGGGGCCGCATGCGCGGCTGAAAGATTGTTAAAGGATTAAAGTCTTATGCGGGTAAACGCCTTGCATTGCAGCATGGCTTTTTCCAGTTCAGCGTAATCACATTTGCTGCAGGCAGCACATCTTTCTACTGCCATATTGTTATTAAAATGCTTGCGCACTGCCAGGGCCAGATCTCTTAAATCTTGCAGTTCCTCCTTGAGCGCAGCAATTTCAGTATCCCTGGCTGCCAATTCTGCTTCCAATTTTTGAATGGTCTGTTCGGTCGTTTCTGCCTGCAAAATATTCTCCTCCTTACAACAGAGCGAGCCTGAAACCAGGCTCGAATTTTCTTCCTTTAAACAGGATAACGGCTGTTGCCTTTTTTGGCAAGTTCAGCCGTTATGTGCAGCTATCCCTGATTTTATAATTCAAGTTTACGGTCGTAGATCACCGCTGCCAGGATAAACAATATGATGGCCAGCACCAGATAGCTCAGACTGGACATGTTCATGTTGCTGATATAGTTCGCTGCATCGCCTGAGATCTGAATCATCATATGGTAGAGCTCATCGCTGCCGGTACCCAGAGCATCGAGTATTTTTCCGGATAATATAAGTGTAATGATGAAAGTTACTGCCGTGACAAGCCCTGAAAATTTTGCGCTCAACTTGCCTGCGATCTGGCTGAAAAAACTGGTGCAGCATAAAAAAGTCAAAAATACCAGACCGGACACATAGAACGCCAGCAAAGATTGGAATAGCTGCGGATTGTTATACAGCATCATCAGACTTTGCTGCTGGGTCGTTAAATATTGAGAAAGTTTGGTTACATAGAGAAGATAACTGCTCAAAGCGATCAACAGCGTTCCCCCGATATACTGGGTCAGCAGTACTGCCATCTTAGCACCTAAAATCATAGCGCCGGATACCGGCAGCGACATGACCAGATAAACAGTATTTTGGCTCCACTCGCGTGACAACAACTTGAAAGAAGATATCAGCGGCAAAAGTCCGGCCAGCCCCAGCAGCAAAATCAAGGGAAAAATAAGCAACGGGGCTTTTTGATCCGAGCTCAGCAGAAAACCTGCAGTGACCAGTGCCACGCCGATTACAACGATCATAATCTCAGCGGTAACTTCGTGCAGGTCTTTCAAATACAGTTTGGTGAACATTTTAAGTTTACTGTTGGACATTGCGAAAGGCCTCCTTCATTATTTCAACCAGCGACAATCCTTTGGTCATTCGTAATTCTTCCGCCGAACCGCTGACTACGATCCTGCCCTGATCGATGAAAAATACCTCGTCGACCAGGCTTTCCACATCATTTATCTCATGGGTGGAAATGATAATGGTTTGTTCACCTTCACGGAAATCCCGGATCAGTGTATTGATGATTTCTTCCCGGGTAAGTATATCGATACCTGAGAGCGGTTCATCCAGCAGCAGATAAGGCGCGCGCCTGGAAACGGTCAGAAGCAATTTGCATTTGGCCCGTTGCCCTTTGGATATTTTGCCGATCTTCATATCCTCCCGCAAATTTAAAAAGCCGAGCAATTCCGTGTATTTATTATCATCCCAATCGGCATAGAAACTGCGCATAAAATCGGCTGCCTGCTTTAACGTCCACCATCCATAAAGATAATCGATCTCCGGCAGGAAGGCTATTTTATCCCGGCTTTGGCGGGGCTTTTGACCATCTACCAGTACATGACCGGAATCAGGCTGATTCAAACCTGCGATCATCTTCATTGCAGTTGATTTGCCCGCTCCATTGGGTCCAAACAAACCAATTATTTTACCCGGGCTGAATTGTAAATTCAGATGATCAAGCGCCTGAACATTACCAAAACGCTTGCCAACGTGATCAAATTCAATCATTCGTTATTGCTCCCTTCATCTCCATTAAACGACGGTTTAATATTTCTGTAATCTGTTGCTGGGAATAGCCAAGCGAATTCATTTCTCCGAAAAAGCGGTCCAGGATGTCGTCGGCCATCTCTTGCCTGATCGCGCTGATCATTTCCGTATTCGCTTTGACAAAAGTGCCCTGCCCGCGGATCGTTTCCGTCAGACCGATCCTTTCCAGCTCCTGATAGGCTCGTTGCACGGTATTGGGATTGACGCTAACCTTCAGCGCGTAATCCCGCTGGGAAGGAATTTTATCTCCGGGATTCAAAGTCCCGCGGATCAATTGCTTTTGAAAATCTTCGATGATCTGTTTGTAAATTGCTTTTGATTTATCGTAATCCAGTTGACTCACCTCGCTTGCATGCTTAGTGCATTAATGTACTAGTACACTGTGATTTTAATCAACAAGAATTAATTTGTCAAGTAGCTTGCTTATTTATTTAAAGGATTACTACAATAGCAGTATCGGATGAGCAAGAGTTAAAAGGAAATGGCGCGAAATGAAAAAGATTGCGATTGAACCGTTGCAACAACCGGATCGAATCATTAACTACTGGAAAAAAGAAAAACTGGTGGTTGCTTTTATCATTGTTTTTGGTCTCGGTTTTAATATTGCAACCGTCCTTGGCCCGATTTACCAGGGCAAACTGATCGACGCGCTGCTGCGCGGGTATGGCATGCATACCGTCAGCAAGCTGGCCGTCACCTTCATCCTGCTGATCAGTGCCATTCAATTTATGCGTTATCTGAAGCGCTTTTACATCAGACGCTTCGCCAATAAAACCATTGCCACCATGCGCCTCATGATCTACAACAATATCATCGGCAAAAGTTACGTGGATCTGATCAATGAAAACACCGGAGATCTGATGACCAGAGCCCTTTCCGATGTTGATTTATGCGTTGAGGGGATGCGCAAATTTACCACCGAGATTTTTGATACCGGGGTATTGATGGCTTCCTATTTTGTTAGCATGCTGTATTACGATGTAAAAATAACCATCCTGGGAGCGCTGTTTATCCCGGCAGCCATGATGATCGCGGAAAAACTTAAAAATATCATCTATAAATATTCGATCGCCTACCGCAGCAAAAGCAGTGTGATCACCGGCATGACCTTTGATTATATTGAAAACGCCATGCTATATCGTATCAGCGGGCTGGAAGTGCAGGCCGCCGATAAATATAGTCTGGAACTGGACGATTTACAGAACAAGGCGATCAAAGCCAATATTTTTGAGAATGCCATGCAGCCGATCTATAATGTCATCGCCATGCTGGGGGTCATCATTGTTATCTATTGGGGCGGGACCAAGGTGATCGAAGGCGGCTGGTCGGTAGGTAATTTTTCTACTTATATGATCATGTTTGCCGCGCTGGCAACCAAGGCCAGCAAAGCGGCCAAACTATTCAATTCCGTACAGAAATCTCAAATTTCCTGGCAGCGCATAAAACCTTATTTAGGCGAATACAAAAGCAAAGATCCGGTACCAAACTTTGACGAGGATCATACCGACCTGGTCATTGAAAATCTGCGTTTTCAATATCCGGAGGGCAAAGAAGATATCATCAGCAACATCAGTCTGAGCGCCCGTCAGGGAGAAATTATTGGGGTGACCGGTCCCATTGCCTCCGGCAAAACCGCTTTGGGTCAGGCCCTGCTGGGTTTGTCTCCCTATCTGGGCAGCATCCGCATTGACGGGAAGGAACTGCGGGATTACTCGGAGTATGAACGCAGTCAGATGATATCTTACCTTGGGCATAGTCCGCAATTGCTGTCAGATACCATTTATAACAACATCACCCTGGGGGGAGATGAAGATATCACAGCGGTTTTGCAGGATGTTTGTTTTGAGGAAGATCTGGGCGCAATGCCGGATGGAGCTGATACGCTGGTCGGCAGCAGCGGCATCCGCTTAAGCGGAGGGCAACAGGCGCGTATCGGCTTGGCCAGAACGCTTTAACATAAAAGCAAGCTGATTATTCTTGACGACCCTTTTTCTGCGGTCGATATGCAGACGGAAGAAACAATCATCGCCAACCTGAGAAAAAATTATCCAAATTGCCTGCTGATCATCATATCCCACCGACTGGCCATCTTCAGCCAGATCGACCGGATCGTGCTGCTGCACAGTGACCGGGCAGCGGAATACGGCACTCACCGGCAACTGATGGAGGATTCTGAGCTTTACGCCACCATCTATAATTTGCAGCAACTGGCAGGTGATCGTGATGAAGAATGATCTGGTCAAAATTGCGCTTGCCAAAGTCGTCCGGCAAAATAAAGGGATCATAGCGCTGCTGATCATTGCCGTTCTTGGAGTTGTGCTGACCAGCCTGATCCCGCCGCAGATTTTGAAAATCATCATCGACCGCAATCTGGTCCCGAAAAGCAGTGACGGATTGCTGTATTTGGCGGCATTATATCTGGGCACATTATTGTTTATCGGGGTTTTTGATTTTCTCAAGGAAGCGATCCTGACTATTTTGGGGCAAAAAATCACTACCAGGATCCGCCTGGAAATGATGTATAAACTGGGAAAGATCAAAACCCGCTATTTTTCCGCCCATGAATCAGGGACCGTGGTTTCACGTTTTACCAACGATGTCGAAGCCATCAATACTTTATTTACCAGCGGTGTGGTGGGCATGATCATCAGCAGTTTCAAAATCATCGGCATTGTCGTGTCCATCTGGCTGTTCAGTTATAAACTGGGCATGGTCACCTTGCTGTTTCTGCCAATCATTTATGCGATTACCAGACTTTTTCAGATCCGCATGCTCAAGGCGCAGATCATAAACCGCATCCTGGTCGGCAAAGTAAACAACCACATAGCGGAGAGCCTCAACAATGTGCTCATGATCAAATCCTTCAGCAAAGAGCAGTACATGGAGCAAAATTTTACCGGTTATCTGCGGGAAAACTTTCAGACCCTGGAAAAAGTAAATTTCTATGATGCGGTTTTTTCACCCATCATTCAGGTGCTGCGGGCCATTGTGATCAGCTGTATCGTGTTGCTGTCCGCCGGGAAAATAAGTTTGCTGGGGATCTCTTTGGGGATGGTGGCGGCCTCGATCGAGCTTATATCAAATCTGTTTGAGCCGGTAGAAAACCTGGGGATGGAACTGCAAAACATTCAGCAGGCGGTGTCGGGCGTAGGCAGAGTCAACGAGTTTTACAGAGAACCGGAAGACGAAGAGAAAAATGAGAAGCTGACCGCAGCCCAAATCATTCCTGACCGTTCAGCCATTTGCATTCGATTCGACCGGGTCAGCTTCCAATATGAAAACAACCTCGATATTTTAAAAGATATCAATATAACGCTTGATCCCCAGGAGAATGTCGCTTTTGTGGGTCGTACCGGGGTGGGCAAGTCCACCCTGTTCAAGCTGATCCTGGGACTTTTACAGCCCCAGCAAGGAGTCATAACCTTGAACGGCATAGATGTCTGCAGCATTCCTAATCGTGAAAAACGCAAGATCTACGGTTATGTGGATCAGAGCTTTCATCTTATTAAAGGTACGGTGGCTGAACAGATAAGCCTGCAGGATGAAAGCATCGGCAGGGAGCAAATCGAAGCAGCTCTGCAGTATGTGGGGATGCTTGGCTATGTCGAGTCTCTGGAAAAAGGGCTGGATACCGAGGTGAGCGGTGACACGTTTTTCTCCCAGGGGCAGAAGCAACTGCTGGCGATCGCCCGGGCCATTGTGACCGATCCTCCGCTGTTGCTGCTGGACGAGATCACAGCCAATCTTGATTCCATTACCGAGGAAAGAATTGTATCGGTGATGCAAAAGGCCAGCCAGGCCCATACCATTTTGTCGATATCGCATCGCCTGTCATCGGTGATATCCAGTGACAAGGTGGTCATTCTCGAAAATTGCCGGGTCAAGAATGCCGGTTCACCTGAAGTGCTTATGCAAAATGATGATTGGTACCGCAGTCATATTACCCTGGAGAAGCTGACCTGGAAATAGATTTTTTTATCCTGCTCATATATAATATTGATATATACTCTTTTTTAATTAATTTTGGAGAATAAGCAATTATGATGAATGATTCTTTCAGACATATCATTTTTGATTTTGACGGGACCATTGCCGATTCAATGAAGTTGTCCATTGAGTTGTTCAATCAGGCTGCTCAAAAATATAAGTTTAAACCGATCAGCGAAGAATCATTTGAACATCTTTATAAATTGTCCATTCTGGATAAGTGCAAAGCCTTGAACGTTTCTCTTACAAGTATTCCACGAGCAAGCATGGAGATTACCCGCAGCTATAACCGGCTGATCAGCCTGATCCCGCTGATTAACGGGATAAAAGAGGTCATTCTTGATTTGAAACAGCGTGGCTACACGCTGAGTATCATTTCATCAAACGCCGGCGATAATATCAAAAAGTTTCTCGCGCTCAACAATATTGATGTTTTTGATCATATATATTCAGCCAAAAACTTGTTTGGCAAAGATAAAGCCATAAGCAGTTTTATTAAAAAAAATCGGATCAATAAAGAGGAAGCTGTTTATATTGGCGACGAGATCAGAGATGTTGCCGCCTGCAAGGCCAATAACATTAAAGTCATCGCCGTAGCCTGGGGGGGCTTTGAATCTCTGGACATGTTAACAAAGGCGGATCCGGATTTCCTGGTGAATGATCCTGCAGAAATCTCTGCGATTATCCAGCCCTGCTAAACCGTTGTTTTTTCTGCCTGTCATGAATCAAGATACATTTCTTTAACCGGTATGTTTGATGGAATACCGGTTTCTCTGCTTCATTATCCTTTTTGCGCCTCGAGGGCAAGGTCTCCGGTTATCATCTATATTGATTCGTCATATAGCTTATAAACAGCTGCCTGGAAATTAAACGCAGAACAATATGGCTAAAATATAATATTATTGTTATACTTCAGGTAAATTCTGCTAATTATTATCGATTGCTTTGAAAGGAATTTATTATGATCGAAAAGCTGAACAAGGCCAAACAGAATCAAACGGTGAGATTAATCCTCCTGATCGGCGTGGTAATGCTGGTCGTCCTGTATTTTCCCGAGGTCGTCAGCAAAACCAGATCTTTGCTGGCGGTATTTTATCCGCTGTTGTTAGGCGCTTTGATTGCTTTTATCCTCAATATATTGATGTCCGGCTATGAAAAGATATATTTTCCCGCCAGCCGAAACCGGTTTATAAACGGGACCCGCCGGGGCATGTGTCTGGTTCTGGCAATTCTGACCATCGTACTGATCGTATTTATTGTCCTGCGCATTATCATTCCCCAGGTGGCCCATACCGTTTATCTGATTTCGGCCGGATTCCCGGATATGTATGCCAAAGCGCTTGCCTGGGCCGGGAAATATTCTGATCAAATACCGGGATTGCAGCAGAAGCTGTCTGCAATGAATGTGGATGGAGCAGCCATTGTGAAAAAGGCGCTGGCCCTTTTCGGCAGCTGGGCCTTTGGAACCGTCTCCATCCTCGGATCGGTGTTTGGCAAGATTGTTAATTTTGTGCTGGCGCTGGTTTTTAGCATTTACATTTTGTTTGACAAAGAAAATCTCAAAGCCAAATTTGATAAATTATGCAGAGCCTATATGCGCAACGACCGGCGGGAAAAATTTTATGAGGGTTTACGTATTACCAACCATATATTCTCCGATTATATTGTCGGCCAGTGTAAAGAGGCATTGATATTGGGCGCATTATGCGCGTTCGGCATGTGGATTTTTGGTTTTCCCTATGCACTATCGGTGGGATCATTCGTAGGGTTAACGGCATTGATTCCCGTGGTGGGGACTTTTATTGGTGCAGCGATTGGCGTTCTTCTGATTGTGATCGTCGATCCGCTCAAGGCGTTGCTGTTCATCGTATTTATCATTGTACTGCAGCAACTG
>JAGFXV010000222.1 GCA_017861475.1 Bacillota bacterium
AAACTATCTCAATAAATTCAGTAACAATCGCAGCAAGGTTGCCAAGGAACTGGGCATCTCACGCAGCAGCCTGTACCGTAAGATGGCTAAATTCTCTATTTTTTAGCATCCCTTTCTTACTCCTCAAAAAAACAAATTATAACGTCTGACCGGGTGAAGGACAAATCAGTCCCTCATCCGGTCAATCTGTTTTAGGAGAAGAATTCCCCTCCTTTTTGACTGCAAAAATCAACGCAAAGGTTTTTGGTTATTGAAAATGATCAGAAACTATTCTGCGGATGGTATTTTATGGTCATAATTCTAATATTTTGAGTCATATCATTACTAATGATATAAACAGAAACGTGCTCTTCCCGCGTTACTGTTATACCAGAATAAATGGCAGGAGGTGTATCATGAGCAGAACCTATCGCTCTCAATACAAGGAGAAACTGATTTCCGCTGAAAAAGCAGCTGGCATGATTGTATCTGGAGATTGCATACTTTACGGTGGGTTTTTAGGCAGACCAATTGACTTTGACCAGGAATTGGCGAAACGAAAAGATGCGCTGAATGATGTGTTGATTTATCTAAGCACCAGCCTTTTGCCTCCACCGGCAACTGCTATTTCGGATCCAAGCCATAAACATTTTACCTGCAACAGTTTCTACTTTAGCGCCGTAGACCGTAAAATGTCCGACAACAATCTAATGTTTTATTTGCCCTGTAATTTGCATGAGAGTCAAACCTTCTTTGAACACGATTATTTTCCGCCTTTCACCGCCGTTGTCCAGGTAAGTCCCATGGATGAACATGGCTTCTTTTCCTTCGGTCCATCCAACGTTTACAACTTCACTGTTTGTATGAGTGCGAAAACCGTTGTCCTGGAAGTAAATAATAATATGGTCAGAGTACCGGGTGGTTCGGAAGATGCGATTCATATTTCCATGGTTGATTATGTCATCGAAGGCAGCAATCCTCCTTTATTTGAATACCCCAATACCGCCAACCCTTCAGAGGTTGATCTGGCCATGGCCAAATTATTATTGGAAGAAATAGAAGACCGTTCCTGCCTGCAGCTTGGTTTTGGCAATCTTCCCGATCTGTTGGGAAAACTGATATGCGATTCAAATTTAAAGGATCTGGGAATTCATTCCGAAATGTTTTGTAATTCCATGGTCGAGCTCTTCGACCGGGGTCTGGTAACGAATCGTTATAAGGCCATTGATCGCGGCAAAATTGGTTTTTCCTTCTGCCTGGGTACAAAAGAAACCTACGAATTTATAAGCGGCAACCCACTGATGGCCAGTTACCCGGCGTCTTTCTCCAATAACCCCCGCACCATCGCCATGAATGACAAGGTCGTTTCCATCAATAATGCCCTTGAGATCGATCTGTTCAGTCAAGTTTGCTCGGAAAGTTCCGGCTTTCGCCAGATATCCGGAACCGGCGGACAATTAAACTTCGTTGAAGGGGCATATTATTCCCGCGGCGGAAAAAGTTTTCTCTGTCTGACCAGTACCTATACAGACAAAAAAGGTGAACTGCATTCGAGAATTGTACCCACCCTCGCTCCAGGCGGTATTGTCACCACGCCTCGGGCATCGGTGGATTATATCGTAACTGAATACGGCAAGGAATGTTTGAAAGGCAGAAGCACCTGGGCCAGAGCAGAAAAGCTGGTCAATATCGCTCACCCTGATTTTCGCGATGATCTCATAAAAGAAGCCGAGAAGATGAATATCTGGCGCCTGAGCAACAAGCTGGAGCAATAATTTTCTTTTAACAAAGAGAAGAAAAGACTAAATATGCCGGCAAATAAATAATACAATCGTACAAACGAGAGCCGCCCTGCCACCGGTGCGGCTCTTTTTGTGATCTGTCAACCGGGATAGCTTTTTTATATTCAGCTAAAAATAACAAAAATCAAATGTTTAAGGAGTTAAAAGTGCATTTCATTATCTTTGATCTGGAGTTTAATCAAGACATATTTTCTTCATATAATTCCGAGGGAAAAATATCGCATTATCCCTTTGAAATCATTCAAATTGGGGCGATAAAATTAGATGCGGAATGTAACGTTGCAGCTACTTTTAACCGTTACATAAGGCCAACCTTCTATTCAGAAGTAAATCCATTTATCACAGAGTTGACCGGTATTACGACAGAACAGCTTCTTAGCGAAGAACCATTTCCTGAGATTTACAAGGCTTTTACCGAATATATTGCTGGTACCGATTCAGTATTTTGTACCTGGGGTATGGCTGATATGAAAGGATTAATAAAAAATGTTGCAGACCATCAGTTAAATGACTGGCTTTTACCGAGAATGTATATCGACCTGCAGCCCTATGCTTCCAAGTATTTAAAACTTCCTCGAAAAAACCTGCCGGGACTTCAACGTGCGGTTGAGTTACTCAATATCCCGATAACCTATACTTTTCACAATGCATTTCATGATGCAATTTATACTGCTGAAGTATTTAAAAAAATTTATCATCCTTCTATTCAGCCTAAACGCTATGCCCCAACCCCCATGACCATCCGGCCAAAACAACGCACAAGAGAGATCGATACAGATAAACTTCTGCAGCAATTTGCAAAAATGTATGGTCGGGAAATGACGGAAGAAGAACAAGGAATCATTAAACTTGCCTATAAAATGGGAAGAACAAATCAATTCTTAAAATAATCCTCATAAATCTTGATTGTTTTATCAATACTAGATAGAACTATCAAGCTAGAAAGGAGGCAATAAAATGGTGCATGACAATAAAAACAGAAAAAAAGACCGGGAGAAAAGCAATCCGGAACTGCGAAAAATGGAGCCATGGGATAATGCCGATGCTGGAATGATTAACGGCAATGTTGTCGGGGTCCATGAGAGTAAACATGAAAAAAGCAGACGCAAGGTTTAAGTTGCCATAAATGAAATGACTCCAGGACCGGATAATAAGAACCCCACCCGCTTACGCAATCATAGATTGCTTGCGGGTTACGGGAATCTTGTTGTTGTTTCAAAATAAAAGTAGGAAGAGTTCGCAATTTATGCCGAACTCTTCCCACTTGATTTTCCGGGCAAGCTCATTTTTTCGTTGGCGATAAAGTCAAAGTACCTATCTGATCGTACCTTCGCTCTCTTCAAGAAACTTATTCTTGGACGATAATTTTTCTTTTACATCCTTGAGCTGATGGGGTGTAAGTTCTCGCTCATTTTCCGCTAAAAACTCTTCATTTTTCCGGATGTTTTGCCTGGTCAGTGCAATCTTTTTCAGCTCTTCATTTTGATACTTGTTTCCATCATTTCTGGGCATCTCATATTACCTCCGGAGCGTTTTTTTGTTTTTTCTCCAAATCAAGTTGATTCCAGTTGCTGTTAAGAAGGCGATCCAATGGTTTTCCTTCAATATTTTCTGCAAAGGTAACATGGAGGTTTTCGCTTTCACCATAAAAGCGGGCTGAATAAGGAGATAATACTTCCACTTCGAAAGCCGTAAACTGACCTTGTCTGCCTAAATCAAAGGATTTGCCTCCATGAATCTTGATTCTATCCATGTCTAAAAACCCCCTTTTCATTAGGTATTCCAAAAAATTGAGAAAACATTCATTACCCCGACTTTGTTCAGGAGACCCAGATTTAATGATAAAGTCAAAAACAACAACAGCCGTTGTTTTTAATTAGCGGCTGTTGTTGCTTTATTCTGTTCATTGTTTTATTTAATTTTTAACCCTTGCTGGTTGATTTTTCTTAAGGATCAATAGAAAGACTAACATTCCTATGCACCCAATCCCCACAGCCGGGTGCATGATTGCATAGGCTGTCCCTATCAATGGCAGCAACAGAATTCTCACCAAAGCCTTGAGCGGCTCACTATTTGCAATGTAAGCAGCGATGGGCGGAGAATGGCGATAATAAAAATCCACAAAAGCTCTGCCGGGAACGTTGGTCAATAAATACTGATCGCGGAAATGGCGGAGCAGAACCACCGCTGGTTGGAGTTTGGAGCCAAAGGCTGCGGTGGCAATGAAGCATTCATCCTGTGTTCCAGCCGCTGCAACGATTACGGTTCTGGTTTTTTCTACGGCGGCGTTGCCGGCGACATCCATTACATTATATTTAATTATATATGTTCCGGTTGCTGCCGTGTTGACTGTATCACCGCTTACATTTATT
>JAGFXV010000223.1 GCA_017861475.1 Bacillota bacterium
CGGTGGTTGCCGGCATTATCAATAATCGCCTGCGGGATTTAAACTACCCGCTGGATCGCGACCAGGAACTGGAATTAGTCGATCTGTATTCGGAGAACGGTTTGAAAATTTACCGCCGCAGTGTGGTTTATCTTTTACTTAAGACCTGCAAGGAATTGTTCCCGCAGCGCCGCCTGATGATCAAGCATACGCTTTCCAACGGTACGTATTGTGAATTTATCAACGAAACGGTCAATAATGTAGAAATTGAGCAGATCACCAAACGCATGCAGGAGATCATTGCCGCAGATTTGCCGATCAACCGAAAACGTATTCCCAAAAAAGAAGCCCGGGAATTATTTGATCGTCAGGACAAACCGGATACGGTTAAAATACTGGATCACAGGGATAAAGATGAAGTTCATATTTATGAACTGGACGGATTTTATGAGTATTTTTATGGTTATATGGTCAACCGTACCGGAGTTTTGAACAAATTCAAACTGCTGTACTATCCTCCGGGAATCATATTGCAAACTCCGGAGCCCAGTGACCATAATCTTGACCAACCTTTTCATGAACAAAGCAAGCTGTTTCAGGTATACCAGGAAGCCAAAGCCTGGGCCGGCATGCTCAATGCGCCCCACCTGGCTGCCTTGAATGATATTATTGAAAATGGCAGGATCGAAGATTTGATCAGGGTCAATGAAGCCCTGCAGGAAAAGAAAATTGCCCAGATCGCCGACATGATCGTAAAAAATCCGTCCGTACGTCTGGTCCTGATAGCAGGTCCGTCTTCTTCCGGTAAAACAACGTTTGCGCAGCGATTGTTGATCCAGCTCAGAGTGAATGGGCGCAGGCCGGTTTCCATTTCGCTGGACAACTATTTTATAGATCAAAACCTGACGCCGCTGGATGAAAACGGGGAATACGATTTTGAAGCCCTTGAAGCCCTTAAACTGGATCTTTTCAATGAGCATCTTACCCGCCTGATCAATGGAGAAGAAGTTGAAATGCCGATTTATAATTTCAAACAGGGTACCTGTCTGGACAAAGGCATTAGTATCAGTGTCCCTGCGGGGGAACCGATCATTATCGAAGGGATCCACGGTTTGAACGATCAGCTTACCTGGAGTATTCCCCGTGAACAGAAGTTTAAAATTTATGTCAGCGCCCTGACGCAGCTAAATATTGATTATGCCAACCGCATCCCGACGACGGATTGCCGTTTGATCAGACGAATCATCCGTGACAGCCGGACCAGAGGCTACTCAGCTCTGAATACGATCAAACGCTGGCCTTCGGTGAGAAGGGGAGAAGAGAAGCACATTTTCCCTTTCCAGGAAAATGCGGATGTTATGTTCAACAGCTCCCTGGTTTATGAGCTGGCAGCGCTTAAGGCTCTGGCAGAACCACTGTTAAAGGAAATCACTGATGATAACCGCGAGTACGTTGAAGCCAGACGTTTGTTAAAATTCCTGAGCTATTTCCGTTCCATATCTTCCGAACCCATCCCGCCCAATTCAATTCTGCGCGAATTTGTGGGCGGCAGCTGGTTTGATGTCTAACTTGACAATGGGTGACAGTGGGGACGGTCCTTTTTGTCAACTTTTTCTCTTGGCATATGAGCGCGGGCTTGGTCTGAGGTTTATGCATTAGTTCCGCTTGGGGCCGGTCTTTCGACTGGCTAAAGTCCCAGCATCTGTACTCATTTGTATCCTCGGAATCATTTTACTTATATGTGAGTCTCGTTTTTGGGTAACGTATGTCTTTATTAAACTGTAAACTTTCTTGGCGTCGAAGCGTTTCGGCGCACGGCTGCCGCCTTACCCCCTGCGCTTCACTAAAACATAAACCTCTGCGTAAGGGGGAGCAATTTAAGCAAGTAGGGGACGGTTCTTGACTTGCGCATCATCGGAGTTATCTGAGGTTTATGCATTAACTCTGCGTGTGTTCGGTTACTTTTTTGGCAAATTTAATTTACACGATTTTCAGGCCGGGCAGGAGTCCGGCCATTGTTTTGCGCGAAGCTTCCACTTCCTGGGGTAGGGGCGAAGGGATATCCAATAGTGGGGAACTGATGCCAAGCTGCTCCCATTTGCTTTTGCCCATGGTATTGTAGGGCAGTAGTTCAAGCCTTTGTACGTTGGGCATATTTTTGATCATGGCAGCCAGCAATGCCAGGTCATGATGACTGTCGCTTACTCCAGGAATGAGTACATAACGGATCCAAATCGGTATATTGATTTTGGTCAGATAACGGGCGAAGGCGAGCGGGCGGTCCGGTGGCTGTCCGCTGATTTCGCGGTGTTTTTCCGGATCCGGATGTTTGATGGACAGCATGACCAGATCGGTCATGCTGATGAGTTTTTTTATCTTCTCCACATTGGCAAAACCGCTGGTATCTATCACCCGATGGATATTCAGTTTCTTTAATTCCGCAAATAGGAGTTCCAGGAATTCTGCCTGCAACAGCGGCTCGCCCCCGGAAACTGTGACTCCGCCTCTGGATGAGCGGAAATAGGGTAGATAATTTTTTATATCTTCCACCAGCCAGTTAAGGGATTTGCTTTGCCCTTTGTTCATGTGCCAGGTATCCGGATTATGACAGAAGGCGCAACGCAATGGGCAGCCCTGCAGAAAAATTACGTATCGGATGCCGGGGCCGTCCACCATGCCCATGGTTTCGATGGAATGAATATAGGCTTCAGTTTGCATGACATTTCCTTTCGGCCAGCAGACTTACCTGCCATAGAACGTTTTCCCGCAAATAAATGCTGCCATACCTTGCTTTTTTATAAGGATGAATGAAAGGTACGGTTGATCACATCCAATTGCTGCTCTTTGCTCAGCTTGATAAAATTAACGGCATAGCCTGATACCCGGATGGTCAACTGGGGATATTTTTCCGGATGCTGCATGGCATCCTCCAGGGTTTCACGTTCCAGCACGTTGACGTTGATATGATGACCGCCGCTGGCGAAATAACCATCCAGCAGGGCAGAAAGTTTGCCGGGGCGCTCCGTCTCTTCACGGCCCAGTCCGGCCGGCACGATGGAGAACGTATAGGAGATGCCATCCAATGCGTAGCGATAAGGAAGTCGGGCTACTGAATTCATGGAGGCCAGTGCTCCGCGCCGGTCACGGTTGTGCATAGGATTGGCGCCGGGGGCAAATGGTTCGCCGGCTTTGCGGCCATCCGGGGTGCTGCCGGTTTTCTTTCCGTAGACAACATTGGATGTAATGGTCAATATGGACAAGGTCTGCTGCGCATTACGGTAGCTGGGATGTTTTTTTAATTCCTCCAGGAAGGTTTTTTGTACCTTTACGGCCAGTTCATCGACCTGAGGATCGTTATTGCCAAAAGCGGGGTAATCCCCCTCGATTTCATAACCAATTGCCAAACCTGCATTGTTGCGGATCACTTTGACGCGGGCAAATTTAACCGCGGAAAGGGAATCGGTCACGACTGACAGCCCGGCAATACCAAAGGCCATGGTGCGGTGCAGGGAAAGGTCATGCAGGGCAAATTCCAATCTTTCGTAGGCGTATTTATCGTGCATGTAATGGATAATGTTCATCGTATTGACATACGTTTTGGCCAGCCAGGCAAGGACCTGTTCATAGCGTTCCCACAGTTCATCAAAATCAAGGTATTCAGAGGTGATCGGTTTCAGGTTTGGAGCCACTTGCATACCAAGCATCTCATCAACGCCGCCATTGATGGCATAAAGAAGGGCTTTGGCCAGATTGGCACGGGCTCCGAAGAATTGCATCTGTTTACCGATGCGCATGGCCGAAACGCAACAGGCGATACCGTAATCATCTCCCCAATAGGGCCGCATCAGGTCGTCATTTTCATATTGGATGGAACTGCTTTCAATAGATGTTCGGGTGCAGAATTCCTTAAATGGAGCTGGCAGGTTTTGTGACCATAAGATCGTAATGTTGGGCTCCGGTGCCGGACCGAGGTTCTTCAGGGTATGCAGGAAGCGATAGGAGGTGCGGGTCACCAATGTACGGCCATCCACTCCCATGCCGCCGATGGCCTCCGTGACCCAGACCGGGTCGCCAGAAAACAAATCATTATAATCGGAAGTGCGCAGAAATCTTACCATACGCAATTTCATGCAAAACTGATCGACCAGTTCCTGG
>JAGFXV010000021.1 GCA_017861475.1 Bacillota bacterium
TAGCGGCGAATTTATTGATGTCAACGATACTTTTCTTGCCAAGCTGGGTTTTACCCGTGAAGAGGTGGTCGGCAGATCTTCATTGGGAATAGGGATTCTGACACCGGAACAGAGAAATGAAGTAATACATGAGATGCAGGCCAAAGGTTTTGTGCGGGACAAGGAGATGACGCTTACCGGCAAGGACGGCCACCAGTTCCATGTTATCGCTTCAGGCAATATTCTGGAAGTAAATAACCTGAAGTACTTATTAAGCATAATGATAGATATTACTGAACGTAAATTGGCGGAAGAACGTTTTAAAGAGAGGCAGGCCCGCTTTTCAGTGGCTTTTGAATGCACCGGTGACGGTGTATGGGATTGGGACTTAGGCAAAAACAGGGTTTTTTATTCACGCGAATGGAAAAAAATGTTGGGTTATGAAAAAGATGAAATCGGAGATTCCCTGGGGGAATGGGAAAGCCGCATACACCCTGATGATCTGGAACAGGCAAAGAATTTAATGCGTCAGCATTTTAACGGTTTAACCCGGATGTTTCAAAGCGATTATCGAATGCTGGTCAAGGATGGAAGCTTCAAATGGATCCTGGCCCGGGGAGAAATTGTCAGTTACGATGAAAACGGCAGCCCTTTGAGGATCATCGGTACCCATACTGATATTACGTATTTGAAGGCATTACAATTGGAATTGACCAGACAGCAAGGGTTTTTGAAAAAACTAATTGATGCGATCCCGGATTTGATTTTTTATAAAGATACCAATAGCGTTTATCTAGGGTGTAATGAGGCCTTTGCCCATCGATTCATAGGTATGGAGGAAGAAGAAATAATCGGCAAAACCGATCTTGATTTTGTGAAAGACAAAGACCTGGCCCGTACATTCATAATGCATGATCAAAATATGATGGCAACCGGCCAAACATATATGAATGAGGAGCTCGTTATCTTTAACGATGGTACACCAATGGAGCTTGAAACGATTAAAACCCCCTTTTATGATGAAACCGGAAAGCTCATGGGATTGATCGGCATATCCAGGGATATTACCAAAAGAAAAACTGCTCTTAAACAACTTGGCCTGAAGGGGAAAATGCTGGCCAACATTTCTGCCGCCATCGATGAGCTGCTAAAAAACAGCGATTATATCGCAGCGATCAATAACTGTTTGGCTTTACTGGGTGATGCTACCGGGGTTGATCGGGTATTTCTATATGAAAATCATAATGAAGGAGAAGATAGATACTGCAGTAAAAAATTGGGATGGCATTCCCAGGAATTCCCTCTCTCGGAGGATGGGTATGACCGGCTGCAAATAATCCTTCTGGGGATTTGTGAGTTTTTCGGAATGTAAAACGGAAAGAGTCTGGACTGAAGAAGAGTTGGCCATATTGACTTCGTTTGTAAACTCCATTTCAGAGGCTATAAGGCGCAGTCAGATGGAAAAAACACTGGGTGAGGCCAAGGAAAATGCTGAATCTGCCAATTATGCAAAATCCATGTTTCTGGCAAATATGTCGCATGAAATCCGCACGCCGATGAATGGCTTAATGGGATTTCTGGAATTATTAAAGAAAACCGGTCTTTCCAAAGAACAGCAGGAGTATGTACGGGAAGCGCAATCAGCTTCGGAGGGTCTGCTCCATTTGATAAATGATATTTTGGATTTTTCCAAAATTGAAGCCGGCAAAATGAAAATGGAAGCGATCAGTTTTCAACCCAGATTTGCAGTTGAGGAAGCAGTTTCTCTGCAGTTTGTTAAAGCCCGCGAAAAAGGTCTGGAATTACATGTCCTGATAAGACCGAATGTACCTGAAGAAGTGATCGGAGATCCCGGTCGTCTGAGACAGATCCTTAACAATTTACTCAGCAATGCGGTCAAATTTACGCATGATGGTGAGATTCTGGTTACGGCAGAAATGACGCAGGAAAATGAGAGGCAGATAGAATTGCGTTTTGAAGTGAGTGATACAGGGATAGGGATTGCCCAGGATGATCTGAGTAAACTGTTTCAGCCATTCACCCAGGTTGACGTATCTACCACAAGAAGATATGGCGGTACCGGTCTGGGATTGGCAATCACAAAGGATCTGGTGAATTTGATGGACGGCGAAATATCCGTTGAAAGTCAGTTGGGCAAGGGAACGAAATTCACTTTTACGGTAAAGTTCCAAAAATTAATAAATGCCCCGGAGACCAGGAATGAATATACAGAGATCCAAGCAAGCCGCTTAGTGGATGCAAAAGTTGAAGAATCAGCAGAGGAATTATTTGTTGACCGTAATAGGGTAAAGGAAAATCCGATTCAACTGCTGCCTGGCTTTTTGCTGGTCGAAGATAATGAAATCAACCAAAAAATATTGATCAAAATGCTGAACAAGTACGATATGCACTGTGACGTCGTCAGCAGCGGCCGGGAAGCTTTGTTGGCGGTGCAAAACAAGGACTATGATATTATATTTATGGATTGCCAGATGCCGGAAATGGATGGGTATGAAACCACCGCCCGGATCAGAGAGCTTGAAGGACAACAACGGCATAATATCATTGTAGCCATGACTGCCAATGCAATGCAGGGTGACAAAGAAAAATGTTTGCAAGCGGGGATGGATGATTATATAACCAAACCGATCGATTTTACCTTGCTGTTGGATATTATAAACCGGTATACAGCTAAAGAACCTGCAGAGAAAACAAACCTGATGCCGGCCATATTGGAAGAAGGGTTGAAACAATTCCTTGCCGACTCCGGATTGGATGAAGGGGATATCCGCGAGATCTATAAAGAGTTATGGTCAATGCTTCCGGAGAGTATCCGTCAGATGAAGGAAGCATTGGCGAAAAGGGATTTTGTCCTTTTACGCAGTCTAGCCCACCAATTAAAGGGTTCTTCAGGATCTCTGCGGGTAACCGGATTATATGAGGCGTTGCGGGACCTGGAACTGCAAGCTGTTTCCGGGGAGTTTGCTTCATGTGGAGCCAGTCTGCAAATAATAAGTCAAATGTTAGAATTATAGTTTATAATGAATCAAACTCAATGACTTGGTAAATCAATTTCTCTGGAGCAAATCAGACCGGAGGTCAAACAGGTGAAAGTACTGATTGCCGATGATGACAGAATTACCCGCATGTTGGTTAAATCATATTTAAACAAATGGGGCTATCAATCCTTGGAAGCCGAGGATGGAGAACAAGCCTGGCAGATTCTGCAGGATGAGTCACCGCATTTGGTGGTGGTGGACTGGATGATGCCCAAGATGGACGGACCCGATTTATGCCGACGATTGCGCGCGTTGGGCGGGGCCGATTGCTATTATTATATTATCCTACTTACCAGCCGGGACAGTAAAGAGGACATCATCAATGGTCTTAACGCCGGAGCCGATGATTACATTACCAAGCCTTTTATGCCGCAGGAACTGGAAATGCGGTTGCGGGTCGGCAAGCGTATTCTGGAATTGCAGCAATCTTTGCAGGAATCTTTGGAGGCTCAGCGCTATCAGGCGCAGCATGATGCTTTGACCGGGTTTTTAAATCACGTCGAGATCCTAAAAACGTTGGAACAGGAATTGAGCCGTGCTGAGCGTCAGCAACGAAATCTTACCCTTATGATGGGCGACCTGGATCATTTTAAAAAAGTTAACGATACCTTTGGACATTTGGCCGGTGATGCGGTATTGGTTGAAGTAGCCCGGCGCATCAGAAACGATCTCCGCATTTATGATGCAGTGGGCCGCTATGGGGGAGAAGAATTTCTTATGGTACTGCCCGGCTGTACCCCTGAGGAAGCAGAATTGGTAGCTGATCGCATTCTGAACAGTATCAGTTCACAACCGGTGTTGTTTAGGGATTCTGTTATACCGGTGACAATCAGCCTGGGTTTGGCCTTTAATAAAGTGAACGGGCATACCGATTTAAACGAAATTGTCCAAGCGGCAGATACCGCTATGTATCTTGCCAAACAAAACGGCCGCAATCGCTATGAGATAATGGGGCTATAAAATACCTCTTTGGGGGCACAAATATATATAGGTTCAGCCATAAAATGCTGCCTTAAAACCATAAATGATATATCTAACGATTTGAACAATGGAGGGACCAGGATGGATCCAGTAGTAATCGAACCTGTCTATAACCACAAACATCCCGGAACGTTGGCTTATAAAAGATTCTATTTCAGAAGTGTTATCAAAGGCGTTTTACGGCCGCACCGGGTGATATTTAAAAAACGCCGGGTAGGCAGGGATGACCATTTCGTCTTTTATCCCAAGGGCAAAAAGAAATGGTACAAACTTTACGGTGTGCCTGAGGATGTGGTAGTTCCGTTTACCTATTCGGATTATTCCAGAGCGGTAGGTTTAATGGAAGCGATCGATGGGCTCGGGACCAACTTCAAGCATTTGCTGCATCTGAAAAGCGAGATTTGGTTTTACCAGGAACTGATTCCTGAAGATATTTATGTTATTGATTACGCCTTTGAGGATGTCCTGCAGATTAAGCCCGACAAAGCCGCTATGATAGGACGGACAGCCATCAGCCGCAACGGTACATTATATATGAAAATGCGCGATCATTTTGTGATTAAGGATTTACCAAAAAGAGATGCCGCCTATCTAAAGAAGGATGAAACCGACGAGTTTAAAGGCATCACTCGAGTGCCGGCCGAGCCGATGGAAAACGCTCGGGTAGAAGAGATCTATATCCCTATGGATCTGGCAAAACGCTACGGAGATACCTCCGGTGATTACAGTATCGTCCATACTTCGCCCCGTATTGCAAAATATTTCGGTTATGAGCGTACTTTCATCCAGGGATTGTGTTCGGCCAATCTGATCATGAGCAAGCTTTGCATGGCTGGAATCAAGCTGCAGCATTTTACCATCACTTTTGGACGGCCGGTATTCATGGACAGCACGGTTTACCTATATTTCACCGAAAGAGAATACCAGCTGCAGGATGAAGATGACAATGTGCTGTGCTTCGGAAAGATAAACTGAGCTGGAAATTTCCGGTATAGGAGGAATCGTCTGAATGCAGGTCAAAGTCAAGCTTTTTGCTACTTTCCGCAAGGGGCGTTTCAAGGAAAAAGAGATGGAACTCGAAGACGGCTGTACGATAGGCTGGGTCATCGATCATCTGCGTCTGCCACGCAGGGAGTTGGGGGTTGTTTTTTTGAACGGTCTGTCAGCTGCCGACACAAAACAACTGCAGGATGGCGATACCCTGTCAATTTTCCCCATGGTTGGAGGCGGTTAGAATGAATCATTTGCGGCAAGACGTTATTCCGGAACGTTACATACGTAACATAAACGCCATAAGTGCGGCGGAACAAGCGCAGCTTTCGGAGGCGCGGGTAGGGGTTTGCGGATGCGGCGGTCTGGGTTTGAATGTGATCAATTACCTTGCACGGATGGGCGTCGGGAACATTACCGTCTGGGATCCGGATGTTTTCAGTGAAAGCAATATTAATCGCCAGTTGCTGGCCAATAACAAGACATTGGGGCAGAGCAAGGTGGAGGAATGTCGCCGTTATGTCCATGAAATCAACCCGGATATCAAAATGACGGCGCTGCCTTGTCGTTGGGAAGAAGGCGATCCGATCATTTTCAATCAGCAGCAGGTGATCATTGATGCATTGGATAATGTTCCCTCCCGGCTGGCTTTGGCGGAGGCTTGTGAACGCGCTTCACTGCCGATGGTCCACGGAGCGGTGGGAGGATGGTATGGCCAGGTTACCGTGATTATGCCCGGGGACAAGATCCTTGAAACTTTATACAGTGACTTGGGGCGGTCGGGAATTGAAAAGGAACTAGGTACGCTGTCTTTTACCGCAGCGATTATTGCAGGGCTGCAAGCTGCTGAGACCATAAAGCTGTTGCTGAACCGGAAATCAGAACTGTGCAGTGAGATCTGTATGGTTGATTTGTTGGACATGGGTATGGAAAGATTTAAAAAAATGTAACATCGGTGTAACGCGCGTGTTGCACCGATGTTAAAAGCGACGCACCGGTGTAGCACTGTTACAGTATGCCATATATAGCTAAACAAAGGGCGGAACGGAGTTTCCGCTCTTTTATACTTTATTCGGCCTCTGGCACGGTTTTTGCTCATGTTAAATAGCAGAGAGGATTTCATGCTAATGACTATCAATGACGCAATTGTCATATGGTCTTTGGGCTGATTTTTTCTCAAATCCAAGCAAAAGGAGAGTGAGGACTGGTTTGCCCGTGCAGGGTGGAATCAGGAACGTATGAGCAAAGTGCTATTTGTGGAACCAGAAAAATGCACCGGCTGTCGTAGTTGTGAACTGATCTGTTCATTTATCCATGCCGGGGAGTTTAATCCCCTGCGTTCACGTATCTCAATTATTGCTTTTGAAAAGACCGGCTTTTCATTCCCGGCAGTCTGCCAGCAGTGCAGCGTAGCAGCTTGTATGGAGGTATGTCCGGTAGGAGCTATCAGCGTTGATGAAGCGACCGGAGCCAAAATCGTCAATCATGCCGTTTGCCTGCGCTGTAAAATGTGTACCATTGCCTGTCCCTTTGGCGCGACTTTTTATGATGCCGACCATGATTTGATCATCAAATGTGATCTTTGCGGCGGTGATCCGGAGTGTGTGAAACACTGCCCGTCCGGCGCAATATCCTACCGTGAGGCGAAAACCGCCAATTACAATAAACGCCGGGCTAACGCTGAAAAATTCAGAGAAGTCATGGAGGAGGGGAGATAAGTATGTTTGCTTGGAAAGGTAAAATCTTGCGCGTAAATCTCAGCGACGGAACCGTAAAAGCTGAACCCCTTAACCAGGAATATGCAGAACAATATATCGGGGCCCGTGGTCTGGGAACCAAATACTTTGTGGAAGAAGTAGATCCCAAGGTGGATCCGCTCAGTCCGGAAAATAAAATCATATTTATGGCCGGTCCTCTCACTGGTACTTTTGCCGGATCTGCTGGACGATACAATGTAGTGACCAAGGGACCGTTAAATGGAACAATCGCGGCTTCCAATTCCGGAGGAACATTTGGGCCTGAGCTCAAATATGCTGGCTGGGACGGCATTATTTTTGAGGGACGAGCTGAAAATCCTGTTTATTTGTCCATTTACAATGACCAGGTAGACCTGAAATCTGCGGCAGAACTTTGGGGGCAGGATGTCTTTGCAACCACCGATGCATTGAAGGCAGTAATGGACGAAGAAGCCAAGGTCTGCTGCATCGGCCCGGCCGGAGAAAATCTGGTCAAGTATGCCTGTATTATGAATGAATATCACCGTGCTGCCGGACGTTCTGGTGTCGGTGCAGTCATGGGCTCCAAGAACCTAAAGGCGATCGTGGTGAAAGGCACCCAGGGAATTGTGGTGGAAGATCCCAAGGCGTTTATGGAAGCGGCTATTGACGCGCGCACCAAGCTGAGAGAGCACCCGGTTAGCGGACAGGGACTGGCGGCATATGGCACCAATGTTCTGGTCAACATTTTGAACGAACATGGGGGGCTGCCGGTTAAAAATTTCAGTGAAGCGGCTGTTTTCCCCAACGCCGAAAAAATATCCGGAGAATATCAGGCCGAAAAATATCTGGTAAGGAACAAAGGATGCTTCGGCTGTACGATCGGCTGTGGAAGGGTTACCGACATCCCCAAAGGTCCTTTCAAGAGCGCGGGTGAAGGTCCGGAATACGAGGCGACCTGGACTTTTGGAGCCAATCTGGCCATTGATGATTTCGAAGCTATCTGCAGGGCCAATTTCCTTTGCAATGAACTGGGATTGGATCCGATCACGCTGGGAGGCACCATTTCCTGCGCCACAGAGATGGTGGAAAAAGGCATTATCCCGCGTTCAACAGCCGATCTGCGCTGGGGTGACGGTGCCACGTTGGTCGATCTGGTGAGCAAAACAGCTTACCGGGAAGGATTCGGAGATGAACTGGCGGAAGGATCTTATCGTTTGGCTGAGAAGTATGGTTATCCGGAATACTCAATGACCGCCAAAAAGCAGGAAATGCCTGCATACGATCCACGCGGACAGCAGGGTATCGGACTGAATTATGCAACTTCCAACCGGGGCGGTTGCCATGTGCGTGGCTATATGACTTCTCCTGAAGTACTCGGCATTCCCGTCAAGGTTGATCCGGATGAAACCGAGGGCAAGCCGGCTCTGCTGAAGCTGTTCCAGGATCTTACCGCTCTGGTGGACGCTTCCGGGCTGTGTCTGTTCGTTACTTTTGCGCTGGGACTACCGGAAATCGCTGCCCAGATTCGGACGGCTACCGGATTGGATCTTAGTGATGAAGAGTATCTGCTGATCGGTGAGCGGATCTGGAATATGGAACGTCTCTTCAACCTTCGGGCAGGTTTCACCACCAAGGATGATACGTTGCCGCCGCGTCTGCTGAAAGAACCGATGAAAGGCGGACCGCACGAAGGCAAAGTAGTACGTCTGGATATTATGCTGCCTGAATATTACAGTCTGCGGGGCTGGGATGAGCAGGGTATTCCTACGGAAGAAAAACTCATTGAACTGAGTTTGGTTTAACAAACGAGAATGCAGTTTGAGGTTTATGGTTGAGTAATTCATCATAAACCTCCTGCATTATTCCTGCGAATTCTGAAAAATACAAGCCCGGTGGAATTTTTCCCGTTTAGGAGGCGTTAATTCATGCAAATAGATGCCAAGGAATATGAAAATGCCAGCGCTTATAAAAGTCTGATCGAATCCTACGCAGGGAAACCCGAATATCTTCTGGCCATCATGCAGGATATGCAAAGACAATACAACTATCTCCCCCGCCTGGCGATCACCATGATCGCTGCGCATGTGGGCCTGCCGGTCAGTCGTGTCTATGCCATGGCTTCCTTTTACAAGGCATTCAGCCTCACCCCCAAAGGCCGGTTCGTAATTCGGGTTTGCGACGGTACGGCTTGTCATATCAAAAATTCTGAAACCCTGCTTGACCAGATCGAGAAGCAACTGCAGGCAAGGCCCGGAGAAACGACGGCGGACGGTCTTTTTTCGGTTGAAACGGTTAATTGTCTGGGTGCTTGTGCGCTGGCTCCGGTTATGGTGATAAACGGCAGAGTATATGGCAAGGTCAACCGCAGTGATGTGGAAAGGATCATCAAGGAGTATGGGGGGCAGAGCGATGCAAACTGAGATGAATCTTGGCAGTGATGACCGGCAGACCGTATTGGTCTGCTGTGGTACCGGCTGTACCGCCAATGGCGGCCGGGAGGTATTCAATGCTTTTGAAACAAGTCTGCAGGATCATCCGGAAATACAAGTGCTGCCAGTAGTGAAGGCGACCGGCTGCAATGGATGGTGTGAAAAGGGCCCGCTGGTCAGGCTGCTGCCCCGGGACATAACCTATTGCAGTGTAGCTCCTGCCGACGTTGATGAAATCATTAACAAAACCTTGCTGGATGGAGTGCTGGTCAAACGACTCCTTTATCGTGATCCGGTCAGCAAGGAACATTTGACTTCCCACCATCTAACTGACTTTTATCGTAAACAGCACAAGATAGCGCTGCGCAATATTGGAGAAATAGATCCCGGTCAAATAGACGATTATGTCCAGCGAGGCGGATACCAGGCCCTGCAAAAAGCATTGCTGGGGATGAAGGGCCAGGAAGTTATTGACACGATTAAAGCATCCGGGCTTAGAGGCCGAGGAGGCGGGGGGTTCCCCACCGGTCAGAAGTGGCAGGCCTGCCGCAATGCCTCCGGGAATACCAAATACATCATCTGCAACGGTGATGAGGGAGATCCTGGTGCTTTTATGGATCGCAGCATCATGGAAGGTGATCCGCATACAGTTATTGAAGGTATGATCCTGGGCGCATATGCAGTTGGAGCTTCACATGGATATATTTATGTGCGCGACGAATATGATCTGGCCGTGCAGTATCTGCGCAAAGCAGTGGACGATGCCCGCCAGCGTGGTTATCTTGGCAACAACATCCTGAATACCGGCTTTGTCTTTGACATTGATCTGATTAGGGGCGGAGGTGCTTTCGTCTGCGGGGAGGAGACTGCCCTGATCGCATCCATCGAGGGACGGGTCGGCGAACCCCATGACAAGTATATTTTCCCGACGGAAAAAGGTCTGTGGGGCAAGCCCACCGTCATAAACAACGTGGAAACCTGGGCCAACGTTCCGGTCATAGTTTTGCATGGCCCTGCGTCTTTTGCCGCCATTGGCACAGCCAACAGCAAGGGCACCAAGGTCTTTTCACTGGTAGGAAAAGTGGTCAATACTGGTCTGGTGGAAGTTCCTATGGGTACTACGCTGCGGGAAATCATCTATGAAATCGGCGGCGGGGTTTTGAAAAAACGCAGTTTCAAAGCAGTACAGACCGGAGGGCCTTCGGGTGGATGCATACCAGCTGAGTTGCTTGATCTGCCCATCGATTTTGACAGTTTGACGGAAGCAGGCTCGATGATGGGCTCAGGCGGTCTGATCGTTATGGATGATCGTACCTGTATGGTTGAAGTAGCCCGCTATTATGTCAATTTCCTGGCGGGTGAATCTTGTGGCAAATGTACGCCTTGCAGGGAAGGAATCCGTGCCCTGCTGGAAATATTGACCCGGATCAGTGAAGGGCAAGGGAGCATCGGCGATCTGGATCTGCTGGAGGATATCAGTTTCACCATGCAACAGGCCTCGCTTTGCGCTTTGGGAAGAACCGCCCCTAACCCGGTCCTGTCGACACTGCGCTATTTTCGTGAGGAGTATCTGGAACACATTGAACAGCATCGTTGTCCGGCAGGTGTTTGTAGGGCTCTATCAATATTTTATATTGATCCCGAAGTATGCAACGGCTGCGGCGTATGCGCCAGACATTGTGCGGTTAACGCCATACAGGGTGAGAAGAAGCAAGCCCATGTGATTGACGAATCCATCTGCATTCATTGCGGCGAATGCTATCGTCAATGTGCTTTTGACGCCATCAAGCTGCGCTAGGAGGAATTATGATGAAGATTACTGTAAACGGGCAGGAACGGGAAGCGCATGCGGGAGAAAGCATTTTGGATCTTTGCAGAAGGGAAGGAATTCCCATTCCGACCTTTTGTTATCATCAGGCCTTTGGAGGGCAGGGAGCCTGCCGGATGTGCATGGTCGAAATCAAGGAGGATGGGCAGTCACGTTCCCGGCTGGTAGCTGCCTGCACGTATCCGCTCACCAAAACGGCCGAAATTATAACTGAATCAGAACAAATCCAGAGGATTCGTCGCACCATCGTTATGCTGCTGGCCCGCAGGGCCGGGGAAAATCCCTTGCTTGAAGAGTTGAGCCGTGCTTATGGCGCAGCACACCTGCCTGCAATCACGGTTGAACCAGCCAACTGCATCCTTTGCGGGCTTTGCATCCATGCCTGTGCTGAAATGGGCAGGAGTGCGATTTGGAGTATGTTCCGGGGCGTTGACAAACGCATAGCGACTCCTTACGATGAAGCTTCTGACGATTGCATGGGCTGTGCTGCCTGCGCCCGGGTATGTCCCACCCAGGCCATCAAAGTGGAGGAAGAAGATGCGGTCAGGAAAATATGGAACAAAACCTTCGCGCTGGTTTCCTGCTCGCGCTGCGGCAAATATTATGCTACCCGTGAAGAACTCGAATATCTGAGCAAACACGGGGACTTTGGCCAGCAACAATTATGCGAAACCTGCCGCAAAAAAAATCTGGCATATAATATCAAGACCTTTCAACAATAATGGAGATAAATGAAGCTGATAATCTGTAACAGCTGTGTTACACTGGAGGCAGAAGCTGCTCTCCGCTGCATGGGCAGGGAGGGCAGTTTTGCTGAAGAGGTGGTTATGTGACGGACAAGCATCAATCAAATCGTACGAAGCAGTTGTGGGAAGAATTTATAACCAGCGGAAAACTGGACAGCAACAAACTGTCCTCGATCGTGAAATCTTCCTGGCAGCGTTGTTATGCTGCCGGGGTCGATCCTTATGACGGGCGCAGCCATAACCTGCTTGGTGCGGAGAAGCTGGAACAACTGCTCAGGAAACGTGCCGATCTCAGGTTTTTTGGTTATGCTGACCGATGAACGCGGTTTCATTATGGAGGTACTGGGTGCGCCGAAAACGCTGGCCCAGGCCCGGCAGATAAACTTTGTAAGAGGAGCTGCCTGGACCGAGCAGGAAGTAGGCACTAATGCTATTGGTACGGTGCTGCAGGAAAAAATACCTTTACAGATCAGCAGTTATGAACATTATTGTCAGTTGCACCATATATGGACGTGTTCGGCAGCCCCAATATTTAATGAGCAGAAGCAAATCATTGGGGTGATCAACATGTCCGGGCCTTCACAGGAAGCGCACCAGCATACCCTGGGAATGGTGGTTTCTGCAGCAACGGCCATCATGTTCG
>JAGFXV010000224.1 GCA_017861475.1 Bacillota bacterium
CGCAAAACAGCAGGGTGCAACCGATCAAATGCCCAAAAATGATGGCAGTCAGCCCCCTGGCAAAGCCGAGCGGTGCCACCAGCATCCCGGTCAGGATTTCGGCAATAGACACCGCCGCACCAAACCAGATGAGTCCATTGGAAAAAACTGAGGTTTTTTCACTTCCCATAGCAATCCTTCTTTCTTTGGCGTGGGCAACAAAAAAGGAGAACACCGTTGTGGTGTTCTCCAAATTCAGCAAGTAAGATTTTACTCCCTACGTTGGCATTACCCACATCAGGTTTAAGGGTCGAAGTTGATTACTTCCTCTCAGCCCGCCGAACGAGCTCCCCTGTTAAATTTACTTTAACTTTATACCAATAATCATTCGTTCTGTCAAGATACCCTGCCGGATAAAATAGCCTACCGGAACTAAGAATACAATATATTTCACTTTCGGAATGAAAAATCAGTGTATTGGAATCGTATCGTCACAAAACTTCCGACGGGAACTTTCCAGATGGTGCTATCCCAAGCTCCTCCATCAATATTTTTTCAAATTTACGGTACGTTCTTATCGCTGAAGTATGATCGCCTTTCTGGAGCTCGATATGGATAATGCGCATGACAGTTTCTTCATCGCAAGGGTCAAACATTAGCACCCTTTCCAACATCGCGAGAGCTTTGTCCCCGAGCCCGTGGGCGCAATATGCATCCGCAAGACAATGCTGAATTTTTTTGAAATCCGATTCCAGTTGGGTTCTTGTACCGGCAGCCCAATCATAGGGCTTGCCTTCAAGGTATTCTCCGAGATATAGATCAGAAAGTTCATTTAGATTCTCTGTTTTCAGCGAAGAAATCGAACGAACCTCCTGTCTAAAGCGGAATAGATCACAATCAATCAATTCGGTATTGATCTTATAGCCATCAAATTCCCGTATCAGGATGTCCGAAAAGCCCTTTTCCGCCAATGCTGATCGCAGATAGGTACAGGTGACACGAAACAGGTTGACAGATTTTTCCGGTTCAAGCTCCGGCCAAAGTATATCAATCAGGTATTCCTTGGGCTTAATTCTGCCCTGAAAATGGATCAACAGGGCAAAGAGTTCTTCTGCCTTGGCTGTTTTCCATCGAATTACCGGTGCATTCTCGTCTTCCGTATATACTGAAAAACGACCGAAGCATCTTACGAGCAGAGGTGTCTTTGCGCTTTTTTCCAATCGCTGCCTGTATCTGCGGCTTAACAGATTAATCTGCTCCATGAATTCCTGGCTGTCAAGAGGTTTCAGCAGATAGCCAATGGCGTGTACCCGAAATGCATTCAGGGCATATTGATTATAGGCGGTAACAAATATAACTCTGATATACGGGTCAATTTCCATAAGTCTTTCGGCAAGCTCGAGCCCATTTATTTCCGGCATCTCTATATCCAAAAACGCGATATCTACAGGATGCTCTTTGATAAAAGCAACCGCGTCCTCCGCATACAGGAATTTCCCATCAATTACGATCCTCTCATCTTTCGAAGCAATGCGTTCGAATCGGCTCAGCGCAGCGTTTTCATCGTCGACCACAATGGCATGAAACATGTCAATCATCCTCTCCATAGGGAATTTGAAAACTGACCCTCGTCCCGGCGCCGGTCTCGCTTTTGATGTTTAAGCCTTGCCCGTAAAGCCGGATTAGACGTGTATGAATGTTGTATAACCCAATACTTACGCTGCCGTTCGGCAATACTGCAAGATTATTTACCGTTTCATCGGGTATTCCAACGCCGTTGTCTGCAACGGTGAATACCATGCTGTTATCCTGCTGTTTCACTGAAACAATAACCTGCCCGCCTTCTCTCTTTTTGCGAAGGCCATGCTTGATCGCGTTTTCCACCAGCGGCTGCAAGGTCAGCGGCGGTATTTGTATGGAAGGAAGCGGCTCCGGAACATCAAAGACAACTTCAATGTTGGCGAAGCGGGCCCGCTCAATTGAGGTATAAGCCCGTACCAGCTCCAGTTCCTTTTTCAGCGGCACAATGCCGCTCAGATTGTCGTAATCCAAGGTCTGCCTGAGATACTTGGACAGGGACACGATGAGATTGCCGGCTTCGTGGGGATCCGTTTCGCAGTATTCGGCAATGGTGGACAATGCGTTGTAAAGAAAATGAGGTTTCATCTGTGCGCTCATATACGCGGTTTCCGTGTTCATAACCGTATCCAGGGATAACTGCAGGTCGGCTGATAAAAGTTCGGCATGCCGGAAAGCCTCCGAATATCTTTTCGACAGCAATATGATCTGAATAATAATAAAGCCGAACAAAGCTGTCGAGAGCATATACCTTGCAGTAAGAACTCCCATATAGACCAGGCTGTCCAACAGCGCGCCCAGCGTTAAAAGAAGCATCCCCGCCAGCAAGAAGATGGATTCCTTCTGGTGACGCTTCACTGCCTTTACGGAGACGTAGCATCCAAGCACGCAGGCGGCCCCGACCGTCAACAAATAAGGAACAAAGACGGCGGTGTAGATGGTGGACGGAAGGGCAAGGACGGTAAATATGTAAAACGCGTTCAGCGCCAGGATAACGCGGAAAGCCAACCTCGGCATCTCGTTTTTGTAAAGCTGGCGAGTATAGAAGAGCATGGAAATGATAATGGTCGGGATCGTCAGCATAACCAGTCTCGATCCAAGCCAGAACGGAAGTCCTGGAAAGGCCTGCATGATCAGTGTCGTATTTGATAACATGTTTCGCAGCGCGACCGAAATACAAAGGACGGAGAGCCAGACCAGCTCGGAGCTGTTCGTTCTGAAACGGCGAAGGACCAGGAAAAAGAAGCCCATGAACATACAAATGGAAATCAAAAACAGATCCACCGCAGCCCACATACTATTTTCTTTATGAATCAGGGTGGAAGTCCCCAGTCTGATGCTTTGACCAACGCCCCCGCCATAACTAAGAGCATTGTTTTTTACCTGCAGAACGATTTCCAGTTCCGATCCGGCGTAATAGAAGTCATAGGTCTGCGGATGCAAATAAACCGTTTGAGCCTGTGAAAAGCTGCCGCAGGCATGCATAAGCGAACCGTTCACCCAAAGCGCGTATTCCGTATAGACATTGGGAACCGAGATGCTGTAAATTCCCTTGGCGGTGTCAGTCTTCACAATAAGTCGGTATGTGGCACAGCCGTGTGCCGGCAAACCTAGTGTCTTGTATTTTGCCCAGCCGGACGGCAGCCTGTAATAACCAGTCGGCGCCTTGTTGTCAAATTCACCCGGCGCAAGAAGTGCATCCCAGTAAAATGTCCAGTTCCCGTCAAGCGAGACGTTCCCCTGTTTTGCAAAGTCCCAGCCGGAGAGCTCAAGCATTCCTTGATTTGCCGCAGGATCCGCAGAGACCGTGCTTTGGTGCGTGCAGCCTGAAAGGAGCAGCAGGAGCAGCGCTGACAGAAAAATAAAAATGTTTTTTTTATTCACGCTCAGCTGCCTCCACCCGTCTTTTTTTGTTTAATTCTATCAGGGACAGATAAAGCGGCACAACAAATTTCCATATTTTACAGCAATAAATTCTAAAATACCAACGACAATACGCAAAATTTAATTCATTTTTAATTCCCTCTTGGTAATCTAAATAAAAAATGGGAGGGGATTCGTTGCACAGGGTGTTTTTGGCGGACACGGACAAGGAAAACATCCGAAATTTTACTTGTCTTCTGGAGGACGCCCACAATATTCAACCGGCGGTTTGGCAAAACAAGTGCAGCTTTGATTCCTTTATAAAAGCACCGGAGGCTGGAGCGGTTTTTATCCGGATTGATGATTCCTTTATTCCCGGACTGGAACTGACTCGGTACGCATCCAATCATTATCCGAGGATAAACATCGTCTGGATGGCAAAGAGCGAATCATATGCGTTGGAAGCGTTTCCAAGAGGGGTTGATTCATATCTTATGCTTCCGCTAACAGCTGAAAAGCTCCAATTTGCTGTGAAATCGCTGGAAATCGCTGAGGTGAAATAATTATATTCAATGAACGAGCAGGAGGTAAAAAATGAAAAGGAATCTTAAGAAAATATTTTCTTTGATGATGGCTGTGGCAATAATTTTTGTTATGTTGCCGGTAATAAATGCTCAGGCTATTGCAGGATTCGTTCCC
>JAGFXV010000225.1 GCA_017861475.1 Bacillota bacterium
TCAGGAGTTTAAATCACTGCCGCCGGATACTACGATTTTTGAAAAAATAGTCTACGCCCCCATGTTTCAGGCTCGCTATGCGATTGAAAAAGGGCTCAACTACACCACCCAGATTTACAAACAGCAGATCGATACGGAAAATGCTTTTTTTGCTTCCGTCACACGTGCTTTTATCACGTTTATTCGTGAAGCCATTCAGGAAGGCCAGGATCAAGGACTGATCCGCACCGACATGACCGCCGATGAACTGTCCAAACTGGTGGTTTCCTATTCGCGCGGCATCACTTATGATTGGTGCCTGCAGGATGGCAACTATGATCTGGTCGACCGCATGGACAAAGCCATGCGAATGATGGTGCACAGCTTTATGATTTGATTTTCCTGAAAATTTTTTACCAATAACGGCTTTCGTGAGCCGTTATTTTTTTGTCTGTCATTAAAATTACAAAATTTATTTCCCTGCGACATTTTTAGACTACAAGTCATTGACTGCCAGTCTACATTAGTATTAAAATGAAATCGCATACCGCAGTATCGGATTAGATAAACTAATTTCTAGAAAACCCGGAAACAAAGTTGTTGTGGTTAAAATGTGAAGGAGGTTTTTTTATTGGAAAGTATCGGCTATCAGATGCAGCTCACTTTGAAAAGATTTCTTGACTACGGAATGATCTACGCCCCCAACCAAATCATGAAATACCGGGATGAATTTGAGTACACCTATACTGACCACTACAAAAGGGTCAAACAGCTATCCAATGCGCTCAAAAGCCTGGGCGTAAAACCCGGCCAGGCAGTGGGCATGCTGGAATGGGACACCTACCGTTACCTGGAAGCCCACTGGGCCATACCCCTTTACGGATGTCTCTTTCACACGGTCAATGTCCGCATGGCTCCTGACCAGATCGCCTATTGCATCAATCACGCTGAAGATGTGGTGTTGTTTATCAATGAAGATTTTCTGCCATTGATTGAAAGTTTTAAGGACGAGCTTAAAACCGTTAAAGCTTTTGTCCTGATGTCGGATAAAAAAGATTATAAACTGCAAACCTCTCTGCCCAACGTTTATGAATACGAAGCCCTGCTTAAAGAACAATCCACTGATTATGAATTCCCGGAAATATCAGAGAATTCCCGCGCTACCCTATGCTATACATCAGGTACCACCGGCAACCCCAAAGGAGTCGTCTTTACCCACCGGGAACTTTTCATGCACACCATTTCCGTCTGTATGACCTGGAGCTTGTTCCCTAATGGCATGAATTTCCGCGCCAATCAGGTCTATATGCCGCTGACTCCGATGTTCCACGTACAGGCCTGGACGGTTCCTTATTACGCCTTTATGATGGGCTGTAAATTCGTTTTCCCCGGCAAATACGAGCCCGACAAGATCCTCCGATGGCTGGCAGAAGATAAAGTTGATTTCAGCCATTGTGTGACCACCATTCTGCACATGCTGGTCTTCCATCCCGATGCGGAAAAATATGATCTCAGCAACTGGCGGGTCGGACTGGGCGGCGCCAAACTAAACCGTCAGCTGGCCACAAGAGCTTGGGAGCTGGGTATCCTGACCCAATCCTGTTACGGTATGACCGAAACCTGCCCGGCTATGACCCTGGGACAACTGAAACCGGAACATCTGGATCTGCCCATGGAGGATAAAATCACTTATCTGATTAAAAGCGGTATTCCCTGGGTATTCTCACAAGCCAAAGTCGTCGATGACGATTTTAATGACCTGCCCCAGGACGGCAGATCGGTCGGCAATGTGGTGGTTCGTACCCCCTGGTGCACCCATGAATATTTCCACGAACCGGAAAAGACCCGCGAATTATGGAAAAACGACTGGCTCAACACCGGCGATGTAGGCTATATCGATAACGAAGGTTATCTGATGATCACTGATCGTAACAAGGACGCCATCAAATCAGGCGGCGAATGGATCTCCACCTTGACCCTGGAGGACGCGGTCAGCCAGTTCAAACCGGTGCTGGAATGCGCTGTCATCGGCATCCCTCATCCGCGCTATGATGAACGTCCCTGCGCCTGTATTGCACTGAAGCCGGGTGAAACCGCAACCGCTGAAGACGTAAGAAACCATCTGCTCAAATTCGCTGAAGAAGGCAAGATCGAAAAGTGGTGGATTCCGGATCTGCCGGAGGGTTACTTCTTCCTCGACGCCATCCCCCACAACTACATTGGCAAAATTGAAAAGACCACACTCAGAAAAATGTATGCCGAAATGAAAAAATAACGCTGATGGCAGGCAGAAGCCCTGAACCTGTAATGTGGTTCAGGGCTTTTTTATTGTTAAACACAAGGTTCCCGGGCCTCGCAAGCAATCTATGATTGCGTTAGCGGGTGGGGTTCTTATCGGCACGATTTATAACGTCTACCCCATGTTCAGCTTCATAAATGCTTCCAATTTGCCTTTTTCTTTCAGAACCTGTATGGACAGTTCCTGATAGTTATCGACCGGATTCGGGCTCTTCTCCCGTTTCTTCATTTTCAGGGCATCGGTTGGGCATACCGAAACGCACAAACCGCAGCCAATGCATAGCGATGCGTCAACCGCAGCGACATCTTCATTTTCCGTCACCGCCGTTACCGGACATCTGTTATCGGTACACAAAAAGCAACCCAGACATTCCTCTGCATCGTAATCCACGACGTAACTTGAAACAGCAACCGCATTGGGATTTTTCAGTTGGGTAATGCCCCGCAGGATTGTGCAGCAGCAACCGCAGCAATTGCAGATAACCACCGGACGGTCCATGCTGTTGTTGATGCAGTGCACCAGCCCGGATTCTTCAGCATAATCCAGAATACGTAAGGCCTCCTCCTTGTCAATCAGCCGCCCCAGATCCCTCTCTGCCAGGAAGCGGGCCCCCATATCAAAAGCAAGACAGACTTCAATCGGCTTGTCGCAGGCCTGCACGCTTTCCCGACAGGCACAATTGGTGACAGCGATGGTTTTAGCCTTGCCAATCATTTCCGCCACCTGTTCATAAAGGAGAACCTCAGTGATCATGGGAACACTTTTACGCACCGGAATCACTCTCATCTGCGGGGTTGCTGATCCGGCAAAAGCATTGCCTAGCGCTTCCGTATGATAGAGATGCCAAAGCTTGGCCAGTTCCTCCCTTCGCGGCAAACGCTGCGCACGCATAAACGGGAACTCAAACAGGCCTGGTATAACCGGCAGCAAACTGTAGCGGTGCTCACCGCCCTCGCTCATCTTGGCCATGACTACGCCGCGGTTGGCCATACCTTCCAGCATTTCCGTCAGGCTTTGCTGATCTTTCCCCATTTTCTCTGCCAATTTGGAAACCGGCTGGAGTAGAAATGTAAGATTGCAGGCTGCCTCAACTTCTTCCGGCGAGAACAGGATCCGCAGAATCTGATCAAAATATTCGCTGGGCGGCGCACCGGCCGGGTGTGTGTCCAACATCTCCTGCAGTTTTTTATACATATCCATATAAAAATCCTCCTGCACCGAGTCCGTCCCCAAGACAAGACTCTATTATATTTATTACTGATATTCTATATTCGAAATTTTATTCCTGCTGGCTGGTATATTTTTATATCCCGCTACAAAACGCTGTCCGATTGTTTAGATCCAATGCTTCTGTAATTCTGCCGACCATTTTTATTAAATATATAAATTAAAATTACATTTAAATATATATTTTCGTGATGGATATTATATAATGTTATTAGAAATTACACTAATTAAATAAAAAGAGGTGTAAAGAGATGAATTATTTTAAGGAGTACAAAGAAAAGCTGACCACAGCAGAGGCTGTTGCTGCAGACGTACCATCAAACAGCATGATCAAGTATGGCTATTTCAACGCCAAACCCCAAATGTTGGACCGAGCGCTGGCGGCCAGACACGAAGAGTTGGAAAACATAATTATCATGTGTGCAGGCACAGTTCCTCCGGTTCCGGAAATCATCCAGCACAAGGATGTCTTTGTCTATCAGGATTGGCATTGGACGGCTTTGACGCGAATTCTCCGCAATTATTATGACAACATCATTTATTCGCCGGTCATGTACCATATCGTTGAAAAATTCGTCAGTATGGGTGAAGTCAATAACTACAA
>JAGFXV010000226.1 GCA_017861475.1 Bacillota bacterium
GCCAAGGGGAATTTCAACACTTTCGAAATATAAGTTGGCATATAGGCCATAATAATCCAATAAGAAATGGTCCAGCCGATCACAATACCGAAACTCAAGATTGTTTCGCGCCGATAATTTTTTAAAACATCCATGAGGGGGGTTTGGGCTAATGTATGATTCTCTTCACACTGTTTAAACACAGGCGTTTCATCTACCTTGCGACGCACATAAAAACCGTACATGGCGATTAACATCCCGCTCCAAAACGGCAACCGCCAACCCCATGCATTCATCGCCTCGGGTGAAAGTAATGAACTTAAAAGAGCTCCGGATCCCGATCCGAGAAGAAGACCTACTGCAATACTAAACTGCGACCAGCTTACAATGAAACCACGATTATGGGGAGTAGAATATTCTGCCAAAAATGACATGCAGCTTCCCCATTCTCCACCTGTGGAAACCCCTTGCAGAAGCCGGCAAGTCGCGAGTAAAACAGGGGCTAAAATACCTACCTGGGCATAGGTAGGCAGACAGCCGATGGCAAACGTACTAATTCCCATCAAAATTACTGTCCATGTCAAGGCATTCCGGCGTCCAACCCTGTCCGCATAATGACCAAAAATCAGCCCTCCGATGGGACGCATTACAAAGCCAACGCCAAAGACGATGAAAGTTAACATGAGCGCTGTGACTGGGTCCTTTGAAGGAAAAAACTGAGAGGAGATGATCGCGGCAAAATAACCATACAATCCATAATCAAACCATTCCAATGCGTTACCCACCGAACCGGCAAGCACTGCTTTCGCCATCGAGGATTTGACCGGCGGTAAAGTTTTTGCATAACTAGCTTCCATATTTTTATACCCCTTCCGATAAACATCATAGACATCGCTGGACATACTAGCAATCGTTGTGGATCGCTCTGTGAAAACGCTAGAGCATGATCCCGGATTTTATTACCTGGCAAATATTCTGCATTTTCGCAATATCCTCCAAAGGGTTTTCTTTCAGCAGTAAAATATCCGCTTTTTTGCCTGTTTCAATCGTACCAATCTCATGTTCCCTGCCCAACGCTTCCGCCGCAGTTTTTGTTGCCGCCTTTAGAACATCGCTTGGTTTCATGCCATATTCCACCATAGTAACCATCTCAAGAAATACCGATGGGTGCGGTCCGAAGTTTGGTGAACCGGCATCGGTGCCAAGCGCTATCGGGCTGCCAATGTCCATCGCATTGCGGAAGGTTTCTTTATGCCAGCGAACAACCGTCTTTGATTTAGCTACATACAATTCTGGAATCACTCCTGAACTTTCAGACAACTTTTTATATACAGCCAATGTGGGAATTAAACAGGTTTCTTTCTGTTTCATCTCCCTGAGAATCTCCATTGATATGTCAGCCCCATGTTCAATAGTGTTAATCCCAGCTCGTACCGCATTCTCAATACCGATTTTCCCAAGAGAATGGGAAGCCACTCGGAGTCCTAAACGGCGGGCTTCGTTAACAACGATCTCCAGATCCTTCTGCGGATATACAGATGGACCTATTTCTTCCGGTCCATACGCGCCACCGGTAGAAGCCACCTTGATCACACTGGCTCCCCGCATTTTGAGATAACGAACCGCCTTAACTAATTCGTCATGGGAATCAGCGATATAACCAAGATCAGGAACATGTCCGCCGGTAGGCTGAATAATCCGGCCAGCTGCAACAACAGTCGGTCCAAAAAGCAACCCTGAAGCAAAAATTTTTGCGATGTCAATTCCGACGTCATTCACTGATCCAACATCTCTTATTGTCGTTACGCCTTGGGCCAACGACTTGCGAGCATTGGCAATCCCTCTAGCCATCGCAATATTAGGCCCCTCTGCTTTCATGGTGCCTAGTGGGTCCGGGCTGCCATCCCACACCAAATGAACATGCATATCGATAAGGCCCGGCATCAAAAATAGTCCTGTTGCATCGAAGGTATCAACCATGGCGGGAATTTCCGGTCCCATATAGATCTTTGCAATGCGACCATCTTGAATATGCAATGATACTCCTTGGACAAGACTACCGTTGTTTACATCAATTAAATTAGCGTTTTTAATTAAATAGGAATGAGGCCCGCTTGATAGAGGAAACGACTTTGTCAACAATGAAACCATTCCTTCCTTTTATAAAGCATAAAATAGTGATCTTTCTTTAAAACAAAAAGAAAACTTTTAACCCATGGCAGGTCAAAAGTCGCTTACAGAGATCCCAACCGTTACATTAGTTGTTAAAATTATATAATTACATAAAAACATTGTCAATACCACAAGTTACCCCTTGATCACCATTCTTGTTTGGCTTCATATAATAACTGTTTTTTCAGTGCTACTAACTTTTCGCTCAAATCAACTTTTATTTTGTCAGGATTGGTTAACCGTTTGAATTCGTCCCACAACGTCTCCATTTCCGAGTGAGCATATACTTTGATTTCTTGTAAAGAAGGCTGTTTATACACGCAATTTCCGTTTGTAAAAATAGGAACCAACATTTCTCTTACGGTATATGATCCCTTTGAAAGAACCGTCTTTTTCCATATGTGAGTTTCGTCTGATAAAAGCAGATCGTGTTTGCCATCGATCGTTTCGTCAGCAAGAGTAATCAAATCAGCTTTAATTTTCCCCTGTTGGTATATGCGAAAAAGTTTTTTTATTCCTGGGTTTGTAATTTTTTCCACATTATCAGAGATTTTCATCTTCGGAATGATTTTTCCTTCATCATATTCAGCAGCAAGTTTATATACTCCGCCCAGAGACGAACTGCCTTCAGAGGTAATCAATTTCGTGCCTACTCCCCAAACGGTTATTTTCGCCCCTTGCATCTTCAAATCCCGGATAATATGTTCATCCAAATCATTGGATCCGCTGATAACAGCATCTTTCAACCCAGCCTGGTCAAGCATTTTTCTTGCTTCCTTCGATAAATAAGCTAAATCACCGCTATCAAACCGGATGCCATATTTGCCAAATTTGACGCCGCTGGCCATCAGCTCTTTAAACGCTTTGATCGCGTTAGGCACACCACTTTGCAACGAATTATAGGTATCTACCAACAATATAGCATTGCCAGGATATTGCCGCGCATATTCACGAAAAGAATCCAATTCGGACGAAAAACTCATGACCCAGCTATGAGCCATTGTCCCGGCAACAGGAATGCCGAACATTTTACCGGCGATCACGTTTGATGTAGCATCAAAGCCACCGATTACTGCAGCTCTGGCCCCATATATCCCTGCATCAGCACCATGAGAACGACGAAGGCCGAATTCCATTAGAATATCCTCAGGGGCTACGGTCCTCATACGGCTGGCTTTCGTGCAAATAAGACTTTCATGATTAAGAAACATCGACAAAGCAGTTTCAATAAGTTGTGCTTCCATAAAATTTGCTTGCACTATCAACAATGGTTCTCCTGGGAAAACTACGGTTCCTTCCGGAACTGACCACATATCACCGGTAAATTGAAAATGCAATAAATAATTCAAAAAATCCTCTTTAAAAATTCCGAGAGAACGCAAATATTCGATATCTTCTTCCGTAAAAGACAATTCCTTTATGTAACGGATCACATGCTCCAATCCGGCAAAAATCGTATACCCGCCATGATATGGATTGTTGCGATAGAAACGGTCGAATACTGCTTTTTGGTTTGACTTCCCGGCAAAATACCATCCCTGCATCATAGTAAGTTGATATAGGTCTGTTAGTAATGTAAGATTTCTCATCATCATCCCTCGCTGTCTTTACCATTTTATCCATGTCGATCTATGTTTGAACCGGCTGTGTAATTGTGGGTTTCTGCAGCACATGCACTGTTTCCCAATATGGAAGGTCTAATCCATTTTTTCAATCTCCTTTTGTGCAAGTCCCTTCAGTGTGACGTAGTCAATTTTACCACTGCCCAAAAGAGGCAGCTTATCCACGATGATAATTTCCGCAGGCATAGACAACATACTCTGGCGGCCTTGGCTCAGAAATTCTCTCAACATCTGCCTGGAAGCATTTTTATACATTGTGTAAAGCAGGATCTTCTCTCCTTTCTTGACATCCGGAAGGTTGACAGCGGCATTCCGATTCGTACCGAAACATTTT
>JAGFXV010000227.1 GCA_017861475.1 Bacillota bacterium
TTATGATCTGGCCTTTTTGAACTGTCATCCCAGAAACCTCCTTTAGTTTTCTGGGCTTATTTTTCTCCGATTATCCGGCTTTTATGTAAAACTTGAAATGAATCATTTTTTGTATTGAAAAGCCATTCTGCTACTCTGACGGGTCACGCTTGCCGCTGTTTATAAGTTTGATCTTGTCAACTCTGGCAAGCTGCTTGATCTGGTGTTCCCTTTGCATGGCCTGACTTTTGCTCTCCCATTCCTCCCAGTAGACCAGTTCAACCGGCAGACGTCCGCGGGTGTATTTGCAGCCTATGCCCTGCTGATGCTCCTGCAATCGTCTGTCGATATCGGTAGCATAGCCTGTATAGTACGTTTGGTCACTGCATTGCAGAATATAAACAAATGGCATGTTTGTCTCCCTTTCAACTTTGTACGGGCAGAGCGAGCAAAAGAGGCGAAGAGCAAGGCTTGCAAAAGTACCGTGATTGAGGCGAGTAAGGAATAGGGACACACCTCACGGAGGAATGTCCCTGTAACAAGTACGCCGATTGAACGATATTTTTGCACTTTCAGTATAAGCGCAACCAGGGCTTCTACCTTCGCTTACAGCTCGGTACAAGCCCGGTTTTCTTTACATAACACAGCTATTCGCCTCTTTTGACGCTCTGAGGCGGGAAAGTTATCTCTCCCGCCTTTTTTGATTTATTTATTTGAAACGATGATGGGAAACTTTCAGGGGCAGATTGAACTTATGGGTGATGGTATTGGCAACTTCCTCGATGTCAATCAGGGTTACATCAATGACCAGGCATTTCAGTTTGGCATAGATGCGGTAGGCGTTATCCAGTTCTTCCGCCACCAGATCATCCAGGCTGTCAATATCTTCCGGCAGTTCGAAACTGCGTGCCCGTTCTTTTCTTAACTCCAGTAAGGTATCGACATCGATGGTCAGACCCGCCATGGGGATTTTGTCCCGAAGTTCCATAATTTCTCCGGGGATTTCGGTTTCAAGGGTGATCGGGAAATTTGCCACCTTTATGCCTAAATTGGCCAGATGCATGGACAATGGCGTTTTGGATGTACGCGGCAAACCGAGAATGATTAAATCGGCTTCACCGATTGTATTCAGGTTTTGTCCATTGTCATGATCGATGGTAAATTCGATGGCCTTGACCCGGTTGAAGTATGTGTCATCCATTTTGTGGGTCAATCCTCTTATATGGGCAGGCTTCAGACCGGTTTTGAACTCGATCGCATGGAACAATGGCTCCATTACATTAATCGCCATAACACCGCGGAGACGAGCCTTTTCATCCATAAATCCGGACAGTTCAGGTTTTACAATGGTATAAATAATGATGGCATCTTCTTCAACCGCCTGGTCAAGGATGAGAAGCACCTGTTCTTCTTTCGTTACTCTGGAAAATCGGGTAATAGTCCTCTCAATGTCAAACTGCAACACCGAGGCAACTGCTATTTTCTCAGCAGTCTCACCAACCGAGTCCGATACTGCGAATATGTGTAATTTATCAGGCATTAACACCATCCCCTTTCTCTGCGTGCACTGCTTGTATGTGCCACGGAACAATTCTATACTACTATTTATTCGACTTGGCTGTACATATTTCCTTTTTATTTAGACGAAAGATAATTTTTGTTTTTGGCAACCCTGCTTTATTTTTACAATCCTAAATCTTCAGCAAAATAAATTTTAGTGTCAAATTCCGCCATTTATTTCTTTTTTTTGCCGAATAATATGCTATCATACAAATAGTGAATTGTATAACGAATAGCAGGTGAAATGCATGGATGAGGTTGGCGTTTTTATCACAATCTTACTCATCGTTCTTGGTATTGGCATAGTATTCGCTGTAGCGGCAGTGTTTATGGTAAATAATTCTACCAACTGGTGGAATAAATTATAAGCACGTTTAAAAAATTTGCTAAACGTGCTTTACGGATTGGTATGCGCCTTTATCAAACTATCCTCTGAGCTTATAATCCTCTCATCTTCTCATTTCGTAAATAACGACTGTCATGTGACTCGAGCACTTTATTGACCGTTGCCACCATTTGTTGTTTGTCCTTCTGCAGCGTTCCTTTTATGGGTAAATAATTGGAGGCATGACTGCCTACAAAATGCAGGTTGTCTATGGTTATGTTTTCAAAGATTATTTTCATTTCTTCCAATGTCTCGAACGGATCCAATAGTTCGAATTTCCCCTCCTGTACCTGCCGGAAAAGGGTGGTGCCGGGTACGGGAGTAACTGTCAGGGCCGCCAGATACTGAGGATTCATTTCATTGGTTATCTTGGCCGTTGCCAGGGCATGTTCTGTGGAACGCGGACCTTTTCCGGCCAGCCCCAACAGCACCATGCTGGATAGATTGATCCCGCTATTGACCAGATTTTGCCCGGCCTGCAGCATTTCATCATAAGTAACTCCTTTTTTAACTTCCTTCAGCAGCTGATCGTCGCCGGTTTCAACGCCCAGGTAGGCCTTGGTCAAGCCGGCTGCCCGCAAAGCAGAAAGTTCTGTGATACTTTTGCTGAGCGTGCTTTGTGGACCTACATAGGAGCCTACATGGCGCAGGCTGGGAAAGGTTTTATAAAGTTCAGCCAATATCTCCAGCAGCATATCGGTTTCAATCGCAATAGCATCTCCATCGCAGAGAAATACTTTTTCCAGATTGCCATAATGGGCTTTGGCCATTTTTATATCGGTTTTGATTTCCTCCAGACTGCGCACCCGGTACTTTTTGTCCTTATACATCCCGCAGAATGTACAACGGTTGTGGGAGCAGCCTATGGTGCACTGCAGCAGATAGCTGTTGGCTTCGCTGAAAGGTCTGAATATATTGCCTTCATATCTCATATCGTTTGTCTCCCTGATCTTTGTTTCATAAATTAATGCAGTTCCAATACTTCTATGCCGTCCCCGGAATCCGGCGCGGTATCACTGTCAGGCAGCTCCAGCTGATCCGGTTCACCAGTTTCATCAGGATTCTGTTCATTCGGATTTTGGACCTCTCCCCCCGGCGTTGTTGGTTCATTGGTTGTTTCTCCCGGGTTGGTTCCATCTGTTGGTGTTTCTTCCGTTGGAGTTACCTCTTCTGCCGGAGCCTGTTCGAGTGGTTCCTGGTTAGCCGGAACGCCCAGAACCCCTTGCCATATCAGACGGTTCATGAAATCACGCCAAATCAGGCCTGATGTGCTGCCTCCATATGCGTTGCTGCCTCCCACAGGTTTATTGTCGCTGTTGCCAACCCATACCGCCGTGCAAAGCTGTGATGTATAGCCCATAAACCACAGATCGCGACTATTGGTGGTAGTTCCGGTTTTGCCGCCGCTGCGGATGGCTATCTGGGCAGATGTGCCGGTACCATAGGCAACGACTGACTTCAATATGCTGTCCATGGTAGCAGCGGTGCTGCTGTCGATAACTTTTTTGGCGCTGCCTCGTCCTTCAAAGATCACATCGTCGTTGATGTCAACGATGCGTTCTATGCTGTAATAAGGGCATATTTTGCCTCCGTTCGGGAACATGGTATAGGCGGTCGCCATTTCCAGAGGTGATATCCCCTTGTTCATTCCGCCCAATCCCAACGCCAGGTTGTGGTCATCCTTGATTATGGAGCTGACTCCGTATTTCTCCAGATATTTTATCGCCTTGTCTACACCCAGCATATCGAGGACTTCCACCGATGCTACGTTTTGCGAATGTACGATCGCCTGTCTCACATTGGTCTTTCCCGTTCCACCGTCATAATTTTTGGGAGAATAACCATTAAAACTGCGCGGCGTATTGTCTAACTCAGTATCAGCATCGATTACCCCTTCATTGATAGCAGCAGCATAGTAGAGCGGTTTGATGGCTGAACCAGGCTGCCGGGGTTCCACTGCCATGTTGATCTGGTTTTTGTCCCATTCAACCCCGCCCACCATGGCTCGCACTGCACCGGTTTGTGGATCGACCGCTGCCAGGGCTACATCTTTGGCGGTAATTCCCCGGGTGGCAAAAGTTGCCGCCTGTTTGACCACTGCATATTCTGCCGCCTTCTGCACACGACTGTCAATGGTGGTATATATTTTTAATCCGCCCTGATAG
>JAGFXV010000228.1 GCA_017861475.1 Bacillota bacterium
CAGGCAGACAGGCTGAACCTTCCCGGCTGGTGTGCCAACCGTCCAGTCCCGAGCATTCAACGATCATTTTCGCATCGGAACGCATAAAATCCTCCATCTGCCGGCTGTAACTCTTCTCCATGCCAGGCAAATTAGCATAAATTTCAGCGTTGTTTGCAACCACCGGCAGTCTGCGCAGACCCGGACTGTACAGAATTTTACTGTCCTGGCTGAAAAGCTGCGAACGTCCATAAATCTGCACCAGACTCTGATAAGTGGCAGTATGACCAACCAATTCCGTATGATTGGCAACCAATGCCATTAGGCAGACCAGGGATATGACCAGACCGGCAAAGAAAAACTTTTTCACCGCAACCTGCTCCTTTATCTGCCTCCCCGCACTTCATACTCCTCCAAGATCCTGCCTGCGTTGCTGCTGCCCAGACGGTCTGCTCCGGCAGCGATCAGCTGCAAGGCGAAGTCAAGCTCTCTTATCCCCCCGGCGGCTTTGATTTTCAGCCCGGCCGGACGATGGGCACAGATTATCTGCACATCCTCCAAAGATGCCCCCCGATTGGAAAATCCGGTGGAAGTTTTAATAAAATCAGCTCCGCAGTCACCCAGCAAGCGGGTCAGTTCGATCAACTCGTTACGGCTTAACAAAGCGGTTTCCACAATCACTTTCAGAATAAAGGAATAATCATTTTTGAGTTTCAGAATACTGTTTACTTCATTTTCCACCTGCGCGTAGTCAGCGTCTTTTAAGGCACCCAGGTTGATGACCATATCCAATTCCCCGGCCCCGGCATCCAGAGCACGGGAGGCAGAGAATACCTTGCTGTCCCTGCCCTCTGCCCCCAGAGGAAAACCAATCACCGTACACAGCTTGACTCCGGTTCCCTGTAAAATGCTCCGGGCTTGCGGCAAACGGAAAGCATGGATGCAAACAGCCGCCATTTTAAATCTGGCGGCCTCTTCACACAATACAGCAATATCATTTTTTGTGGCTTCAGGTTTTAAGTTGGTACTGTCCAGGTATGATGCAAGATTCATATCTTTCCCCCGAATGATTGATTAGCAGCAAATCTGATCTGACAATTATAATCTGTAGCCAAGCTGGTTCAGATTCCCTTCATTGTCACGCCAGTTCTTCTGCACCTTGACCCACAGATCCAAATAAACAGAAGCCTCCAGCATTTTTTCTATTTCCAGACGCGCCTGTTCACCAATTTTTTTCAACATCTGTCCGTTTTTGCCGATGATTATTCCCTTCTGGGAATCGCGCTCGGTATGAATCACGGCCCGCACATATATTTTATTATTGCCCTGCTGTTTGAATTCTTCTATACTGACAGCCAATGAATGTGGTACTTCATCGCGGGTAAGCAACAGGGCTTTTTCCCGGATCAGTTCCGAAACGATAAAAGACATGGGCTGATCGGTCAGATCATCAGCCGGATAGTACAGCGGCCCTTCCGGCAAATATTCAAATGTCTTCTGCAGCAGCATGTCAATATTTATTTTCTTGTATGCAGATATCGGGATGCATTCACTGAAACTGATTTCATTCAGAAAATCCTGGGTAAATTGTTTTATCCTATCTTCCTCTACCAGATCTATTTTGTTAACCAGCAAAAAGATCGGCACCCGGGCTGACTTCAGTTGTTCAATGATATACTGTTCACCGCCGCCATAGGGTCGGGTAACGTCAGTCATATAATAAATCAAATCCACCTCGTCCAGGCTGCGGGTTGAAACCTTTACCATATATTCTCCAAGCAGATGTTTCGGTTTATGAATCCCGGGCGTATCAACAAAAACGATCTGACCGTCATCACAGGTATGGACACCCTGAATCCTGGTCCTGGTGGTTTGAGGTTTGTCGGAAACGATGGCAATTTTTTCGCCTATTATCGTATTAAGCAACGTAGACTTGCCCACATTCGGTCTGCCCACGATGCTTACAAAACCTGATTTCACAATCATTTACTCCTTTAATTCCGCTTATTTTGCCTGGATATCTATATTGAAAATATCTGGGGTAGCAGATCTTTTAATTCATATTCTCGATAATCGTCGTTTTCATTACTTACAATGACCCTTATCATCGGGGAAAACTCAGCCAGAACCTGCAAACAGGCCCCACAGGGATAAACGTATCCGGAGCCGCTGGAGCAAACTGCTATCGCTGAAAATTCTCTTTCACCTTCATAAACAGCTTTAAAAACCGCATTGCGTTCCGCACAGACGGTCAGTCCGTAAGAAACATTTTCGATATTGGCACCCGGGTAAATCTGTCCGTTGGCAGTCAGCAACGCTGCCCCCACCTGAAAATTGGAATAAGGCGCGTATGCCCTTTGCTGCGCTTTTCTAGCTTCATTTATCAACCGGGCAGCATCCATACTTTCTCCTTTGTCGTTAAAATAAATAGGATCCGAAAATTAACAGACCGATTATTATTGCATTTACAGCAGCCAGCAAAACTGCACCAGCCGCCATATTCTTGGCTTGCTTGGCCAAAGGATGGTACTCCCGGGTCACCAGATCCACGGTTTTCTCTATCGCGGTATTGATGGTTTCGGCTGCCAGGACCATAAAAATACTTATCGTTATGATAGCCCATTCCCACCGATTTATTCCCAGCCACCAACCAGTCAGAACTGCCATGAGTGCTGCAATCACATGAATTTTCATGTTTCTGCCGCTCGCAATAGCAACCAAAATTCCTCTGATTGCATATGCAAAGCTTTCCCGCAAAGTGCCTTTGCCCATCTATTGATTCTACCTCTCCAGCTTGGCCGCTTGCAATATCTTTTTCTCCAGCTCGCGCATCACTTTTTCCTCGGCTTCGGTTTCATGATCGTAGCCAAGGAGGTGTAAAAGTCCGTGAGCTACCAGAAATCCTAATTCACGTTCAAAACTGTGACCGTACTCCTTGCTCTGTTCAACTGCCTTTTCCAGCGATATGACAATATCACCCAGTACATTTACTTCGTTGGTGAAAGTAAACGCCGGTTCGCCTTCGGATAACTCATTCATAGCAAACGACAAAACATCCGTAGCTGAATTGACATTTCGATAGACATAATTAAGGTCTTTTATATAACTGTTGTCTACCAGAAGGATACTCAGTTCCGTATTTTTGGGGATGCTGCCTAATTTGGCGATGGTTTTGACCACTTTTAGAATGATCTGCTGCACATCCCGGTTATAATTGACCTTGTCCTGCTGGTTAATTATCATGGTGTCCATATTTAAACCCTCCTTCTTGTCAATTCCTCGGCAATAATATCCGGATACTCAATACGTCTATGATATACCCCCTCCAAAACCCGGACAAAAGTTGCAGCAATGATGTCCAGATCCCGGAAAGTAAGATCACATTCTTCAAGCTGCCCGTCATTCAGCTTGTCCCGAATAATTTTACGCACCATGTCTCTTATTTTTTCATTGGTTGGATCAGAAATGGAACGAACTGCCGCCTCAGTCGCATCCGCCAGCATCACCAGGGCTACTTCCTTGCTCTGTGGTTTGGGTCCTTCATAGCGGTAATTCTCTTCATTAATATGTTCCCCTCCATCCTCCTCCAACGCCCGGCTGTAAAAGTATTTGGTCAGACTGGTACCGTGATGTCCGGTGATAAATTCTACAACAGACTGCGGCAAATGCTTTTCTCTTGCCATTTCCAGTCCTTCCTTGACATGAGAGGTAATGATCAGAGCGCTTAACGCCGGTGCGATTTTGGCATGAGGGTCAATGCCGCTCTGCTGATTCTCTACAAAATATTCAGGTCTTTTTATTTTACCGATATCATGGTAATAGGCCCCTACTCTTACCAGCAAGGCATTGGCACCTACAGCTTCGGCTGCCGCTTCAGCCAGATTTCCGACCATCAGACTGTGATGATAAGTTCCCGGTGCCTCCAGCAGGAGCCGTTTCAGCAGATATTGATTGGGATTTGATAATTCCAGCAATCTTATCATGCTGGTTATTGAAAACGCCGATTCCAGGTAAGGGAGAACGCCGATCATCAGAATCGCTGACAAAAGGCCGCTGACGGTACCTATAATAACGGCAAGCACCGCCTGATTGAGGCTGAATTTACCAATG
>JAGFXV010000229.1 GCA_017861475.1 Bacillota bacterium
TTAAAACTTCACAAAACTTTTCAGGGAATAATTTTCCAAGATATTTTCTAAGGACGTTTGCCGATCATCAATTGATGATCCCCTAAGTTGTGCAGTACGATGTCGCTAAACTGGGCGTCCTCCAGCCAAGAAAAGTACTCCTCCTGTGACCAGGTACCCCCGTTTTCGGTGCTTACAAGCATATTCACGCTGAAAAGCGGAGCACGGGGTGACAGATCACGAACAAAATCATGGATGGCGATCCGCCCGCCGGGGCGGACAGCCTGGTAAACCCGGCGGAATAAGGAACGGTTTTGTTCGGGCCCGTATATGTGACAAATATTACCCAAGTAGGCAATGTCGAAAGGACCGTCCGGGAGCTGGATATTGAAATCACCTGGGATGAGGTAGAGCGGTTCTCCTGGGACCAAATCTCGTTCCATCATGTACAGGGTGTCAGCCGTATCGAGAATAGTCACTGTTGCACCCAAGCGGCTGAAGGCCCGGGCATGTACCAAAGGGCCGCCACCGATGTCCAGGACGGAAAAGGGACTTGTTAGACCATTACAGACCAAGGTGGCGATTAGGTCAACATTGAGAGAGGAGTTGCGTCGCATGGCGTGCATGAAACCTGTGAGAGAAGAAGATGTCTGATCATGTGACATCGGTTTGCCGCTGCGTATAACTTCGGCCAGATCGGCCCAGCGTTTTATTTGGTAATAGGTATGCAGGAAAGAAAAACGATCTTCGCCGCCGCTGTCTGGATAGAGCAATGTAGAAAACTCCACTGATAACTGATAGCCTGCTGGGGTGGAATCGGCATAGCCGCAACCCGTCAAGGCCTCTAACAAGATGCTGGCAGCCCGTTCGTTCAAGGTTAGTGCGTTGGCAATGTTTGGCGCTTTGCTGCCAGGATGCTCATGTAAATAAGGGATGATACCGGTCTCTATGGCCGCCCCGACCAGGAGCAATTCTTGGGGAAAAGAGAAATCGTTGGGTTTTAGCATGATAACAAGAGACCTCCTTTACGGTTTGACGAAGTTGTTTTAATGGATTCTGGAAAGATATTCTTGGCGTTGGAGAAAAAATCCTGTTTGGATTTCGTGACAAAGCATTTTTCAGGTCAGAAGTTGGCAAATAATTGACGGCTCTGCCGATAATAAGAGAAATAGAATGAAGGAGCGATAGTAAAATATATAAGAGCTTATGTCGCGTTGCTGAGATTTTGTAAAAAAACTCTTTGACCGCACCATCGATATGAAGTATGCTTAAAACACAAAAGCATCATCCAAGGTCGAGAATGGGTTCTGAAATTGCATGGTATCTATTATCTTATGATCAGCTTTGTAGATTAAATGACATGGTTTACAGGCAGTTTGCTTGTAGGCTTTTTTATTTGCCTGAGGGAATAAGTAAAAGAGGAGATTTTATTATGCGTCAAATTTATATCCGTTTGCTGTTTTTAGTCGGAGGACTATTCCTATATGCACTTGGAATTATTGTTACTTTGCATGCCAATATTGGATACGCTCCGTGGGAAGTGTTCCATGTCGGACTAGCCAAAACGGTTGGAATAAGCATCGGAGCCGCTTCAATTATCACTGGATTATTCATTGGAATCATAACGGTTTTTCTTGGAGAAAAACTCGGTTTTGGTACCGTTTTAAATATGGTGCTTATTGGCGTGTTTCTGGACGTCATTCTTAAACTGAATATAGTGCCGGTGGCAAATGACTTTGTGACTGGTACGATCATGTTGATTGCAGGGTTGTTTATCATTTCGCTAGCCACATATTTTTATATCGGTTCGGCTTTTGGAGCAGGTCCCAGAGACAGTTTGATGGTCGCACTTACTCGAAAATCGGGATTATCTGTAGGTGTTTGCCGGGGAATCATTGAACTTTTGGCGGTTATTATAGGATGGAAACTTGGTGGAATGCTTGGGATTGGAACCATTGTATCCGCATTTGCAATCGGTTTTTGTGTTCAGACAACCTTTGCATTGCTTAAATTTGATGCAACAGCGGTCAAACACGAAACATTGGAGCAGACATATAGAAATTTTTTTAGCAAAAAGGAAGAGCAGTTGTGTACAGAAAAAGTGTCCAAAAATTATTAAGTCTTTTTATGTATTTTGAATTGTTTTCATTGGCAGGAAAAGGATTTCATTACGAGATCGCGAATTATAATATTTAGAATAAACAGATAATTTTACCGCGCACTAAGATATCCGTGCAAAGGATAAATTAGATGAAGAGGAGGAACTGTTTATGGAGGCAAATGTTCCCGTGCCTCAACAGAGTCTTACGATCACGGTTGAAGTAAATATGGCGGCCGCGAAAGAGTTAAAGGCCGAGTTGACAAAAATCACCGGCGGAAGTTATTCGTTTACAGAATTCATAGTCCGATGCGCAGCGCAAGCTTTGACAGAATTTAAAGTAGTGAATTCCAGCTTGATTGATGGTCAAGTTCTTGAACATGACACTGTTAATATTGGTGTTGCGATTGCTTTGCCGCGCGGTTTTTCTGTACCGGTAATTAAGGACGTTCAACGAAAATCATTACATGCGATACGGCATGATATCCTGACACTGGCCAAGAAAGTTCATGAAGGGAAGTTGTTGCCGGACGAAACCAGTGGCGGAACTTTTTCAGTCGCCAACCTTGGTATGTTTGGTGTTGATCAAATTACATTGAATGTTCATTCTCCGGAAAGTGCGATACTGGGGATATGCCGTATTGTCAACCGGCAAGTTGTTATTGATGATGCGGTTATGATTCAGCCAATGATGAATCTGTGTTTGTCGTTTGATCCGCAGTTGATTGACAGTACGGTTGCTGCGAAATTTATGTCCCGGGTTCGGGAGTTGCTGGAGCAGCCGTTGATGCTATTGGCGTAACGGGCTGCCGGAAAAGTCGACGGAATGCATTGACAAGAACATGCTGCAGCGAGTATACTGTTAACAATATGATAAAGCCTTTAAACTGGTCCTGTGAGGCTGGTAAGGAGATCAAATAAACTGGTTGGAAAAGCCTTCTTGCTATACTCACAGCAATAAGGCTTTTATTGTTTTGAAAGCAATAAGACGATCCTTTAAATTGGTCCCGTGAGGCCGGCAAGGATGATATGAAAAGCTTCTCCTTGCCTGCGCAAATACGGGTGAGGAGTTTTTATTTACAGGTGTTCTAATTTTGCAGAGGGGGAGTGCCATTGTGGGGAGAAGTGATGTTTGCTTGCGTGGTAAGGATTTGTTGGGGTTGCAGAGCATGGAGCCGGCGGAAATCGAGTTGATATTGGATACGGCCCGCGAAATGAAAACGATCATCGATAGAGACATTAAAAAAGTACCGACTTTGCGCGGAAAAGCAATCGTTAACTTGTTTTTCGAACCAAGTACACGAACCCGGACTTCTTTTGAGTTGGCCGGAAAATATTTAGGCGCCGATGTAATCAATATCACGACAAGCGCCAGCAGCGTCGTAAAAGGGGAAAGCCTCAGAGATACTTTATTGACTGTAGAAGCGATGGGCGTAGACATTATTGTTATGCGCCATGCGGCGGAAGGAGCAACGCAATTTGCGGCCGGCATCGTAAAACCTTTGCTTATCAACGCGGGTGATGGTGCACATGAGCATCCGACGCAGGGACTGCTGGACATGTTTACAATGAGAGAAGAGAAAGGCTCTTTGCAGGGCTTGAAAGTTGCGATCATCGGTGATATTCTTCATAGCCGGGTGGCCCGCTCCAATATTTGGGGATTGAAAAAGATGGGTGCCGAAGTTCATTTGGCAGGGCCGCAAACCTTATTGCCGCGGGATATCGACACACTCGGAGTGCAAGTTCACAAGCGAATTGAGGAAGCATTAGAAGGAGCCGACGTTGTCAATGTACTGCGAATTCAGCGGGAGCGCCAGCAAAAAGGCTTGTTTCCTTCGGCACGCGAATATGCCCGTATCTTTGGTGTTAATAAATCGCGGCTTGCTTTGGCGAAACCGGATGCGCTTCTAATGCATCCAGGTCCTATGAACCGCGGATTGGAAATTGCGCCGGATATTGCGTATAGCGAACAATCCGTTATTGCGGAGCAGGTAAAAAATGGCCTGGCA
>JAGFXV010000230.1 GCA_017861475.1 Bacillota bacterium
TGGTGGACGCCAAAGAAGGCATATCCCATGAAGATGAACAAGTGGCTGCAATCCTGCGTCGCAGCAAAAAACCGGTGGTGGTTGCCGCCAATAAAGTAGAGAATTTCGATAAACAGCTGGAATATTTTGAGTTTTACAACCTGGGGCTGGGAGATCCGATCCCTGTTTCCGCCATGCATGGACGCAATACCAATGATTTGCTGGACGCAGTAATCGCTCATTTTGCACCGCTGTCTACCTATAAAGAGGATCCGGATGCGATCAAAATTGCCATCGTCGGCCGGCCCAATGTCGGCAAATCATCCTTTGTCAATGCCTTGCTGGGAGAAGAACGAGTCATCGTTAGTGACGTGCCGGGTACAACCCGCGATTCCATCGATACCCCATTAAAATATGGAGGCAACCAGTATATCCTGATCGATACGGCGGGAATTCGGAAGAAATCGCGCATAAAAGAACCCACCGAAAAATATAGCGTAGTTAGATCCCTCAAAAGCATTGAACGGGCAGACGTGGTTATCATCATGCTGGATGCCAGCGAAGGAGTCAACGAACAGGACCAAAGAATCGCCGGCTATGTGCATGAACAGGGCAAGGCCAGTATACTGGTCGTGAATAAATGGGATCTGGTGGAAAAAGACGAACATACCATGAACAAGTTTGATAAAGACATCCGCGAGGATCTTAAATTTATGGCTTATAGCCCCATCCTATATATTTCGGCGGTGACCAAAAAGCGGATCTATAAAGTGCTGGAACTGGCTGATTTTGTAGCCGAGCAGCATATGCGGCGCGTCACTACTGCCGAATTAAATCAAGTCATTAATGAAGCCCTGTTGTTAAATCCCCTGCCGGGCGGGGGAGGACATAAAATCAAGATACTGTATTCCACGCAGGTCAGTATCGCACCGCCCACCTTTGTGTTTTTTGCCAATAAACCGGAGATGGTCCATTTTTCGTATTTGCGATATCTGGAAAACGAACTGCGCAAGAATTTTGGTTTTGAAGGAACCCCCATAAAAATGATTCTGCGCAAGCGTGAAGCCAAGGAACAATGATCTATTTTCGTTAGTACGGGAGGGTACTTATGGAAAAAGTAATCGTAGTCATCATTAGTTATTTGCTGGGATCGATCCCTTTTGCCTATATAATGATCCGTTTGTTTAAAGGAATCGACATTCGCCAAGTAGGCAGCGGCAACGTCGGCACCACCAACGCACTGCGGACGGCCGGCAAGCGGATAGCGCTGGCAGCTCTGCTGGGGGATTTGCTGAAAGGTTTGGCTTCTGCCTGGTTGGGAATGCATACCGGCGGTGAATTGCTGGCTGCGATCTGCGTTTTGGCGGCGGTGACAGGTCATTGCTGGCCGGTATTTATAGGTTTTAAAGGCGGCAAAGGTATGGCGACTACAGCCGGGTCAGTACTTTTCCTGATGCCGAAAGTATTTTTATGTTTGGTGGTAGTATTTATTCTGATCGTAGTTTTTAGCCGTTATGTTTCCCTGGCTTCCATTTCAGTTGCCATTTTGCTGCCTTTGACGACCATATTATTGTCTCAGCCGCGCAGCTATCTGATCACAAGTATTATCCTGATGGTTCTGGTTGTCTATCGCCACCGGGAAAACATAGAACGGCTTCGCAACGGAAATGAAAGGAAAATAGGTTCATGAAGAAAATTTGCGTCATAGGGGCAGGCAGTTGGGGAACTGCCTTGGCCGTTCATCTTGCCAATCTGGATTTTAAAGTTTGGATGTGGGGCCGACCAGAAGACGGGATCGAATTAATCAAATCAGAACGTGAAAACCGCCGCTTTTTACCTGGCATCGTCATCCCCGATAATATTTATCCGGAAACGGATCCTCGGCTGGCATTGCAGGATGCTGATGTGCTGGTTTTTTCCGTGCCTTCCCAGGTTTTAAGGTCGGTATTGCAAAATTTGCAGCCTTATATTCCGGCTGATGCCTTTCTCGTAAATACGGCCAAAGGCCTGGAAATATCCACAGGTATGCGCCTGAGCCAGGTTATTGAGGAAGTATTGGGAAGTTCCTGTCGGGATCGCTTTGCGGTTCTGTCCGGTCCAAGCCACGCGGAAGAAGTGAGCCTGCGGCTGCCCACGGCGGTTACCGTTGCGGCATATGATCAGGATACTGCTTTTTATATCCAGGATATTTTTATGGACAATTATTTCCGGGTATATACCAACCCGGATATTGCCGGCGTGGAACTGGGTGGAGCGCTCAAAAATATCATCGCGCTGGCCACAGGTATTACCTATGGCCTGGGCTTTGGGGACAATACGGCAGCTGCCTTGATGACCCGCGGGCTGGCTGAAATGATCAGAATGGGTGCAGCCATGGGCGGAGATCCCCGCACTTTTTCCGGTTTAAGCGGCATCGGTGATCTGGTGGTTACCTGCGGCAGCCAGCATTCTCGTAATCGCCGGGCCGGGCAACTGATCGGGCAAGGCAAAAAACTTGAAGAAACCCTTAAAACCATCGGGATGGTTGTGGAAGGTGTACATACCACGCGCAGCGTGCATCAGCTGGCTATGGAGATGAACATAGATATGCCTATTACCAAAGCCTGTTACCGGATCCTTTATGATGGGGAAGAACCCCGGGCGGCAGTCGAAAAACTGATGAAGCGCCGCCGCAAACATGAAGTGGAAGAAGTCACCTGAAATTAAAAAGAAAATTTGCCAACGATGAACAATGGATATTCCCAGTCGGGGATGTCCATATTTTTTTCGAATTTTTTCTTTTTTTGGTTATATTAACGAATCTCTCTAAATATATTTATACTGTTATAGCCTGAACAGCAATATGTAAGGGTATCCATATATTCGGAACGGGTGCCTTAAAAGTCAAAATCCGAGGGAGGGAAGATGAGAAGTGGAAGGAAATCATATTTTAAACGATATCGCTGAACGCACAGGCGGTGATATCTATTTGGGGGTAGTAGGTCCGGTCAGAACAGGCAAGTCAACTTTCATAAAAAGATTTATGGAATTAATGGTCTTACCGAACATAAAGGACGTTTATGAAAGGGAACGGGCTAAAGACGAATTGCCCCAGAGCGGCGCCGGCAAAACCATAACTACTACGGAACCCAAATTCGTACCCAATGAAGCCATTGAAATCAGCACCCAAAACGGTCTGAGCATGAAAGTCAGACTGGTTGACTGTGTTGGTTACTCCGTGGCCGGAGCTTTGGGTTATGAAGAAGATGAAGAACCCCGCATGGTAAGAACTCCCTGGTTTGATTACGAGGTGCCCTTCGAAGAAGCGGCCGAAATAGGAACCAGGAAGGTAATTGCCGACCATTCTACCATTGGGATCGTACTGGTAACTGACGGCAGCATCAGCGATATTCCCAGAAACAATTATGTGGAGACTGAGGAACGGGTCATCAGTGAACTGAAGGAACTGCGGAAACCTTTCATCGTAATTTTAAATTCCACCCATCCTTATGACAAGGAAACCCTGGAACTGTCTGCAGAGCTGAGTGAGAAGTTTGATGTCAGTGTAATGCCGCTCGATTGTGCTACCATGAGCATGGAGCAGATCTACAGTGTCCTGGAGGAAGTGCTGTATGAATTCCCGGTCCAGGAAGTGAACATACGCTTACCGCTTTGGGTAGAGGAATTGGAAGAGGATTTCTGGCTGCGGGAAGACATGGAAAATTCCATTCGGGATATTCTGAGCGGCATTAAAAAGGTCCGCGATATCGAGAGCGCCATTGAAAAACTATCCGAGGTCGATAATGTCAGCTTTGTGAGTCTGGAAGAAATGAATCTGGGTACAGGCGTTGCTTCCATTGAAGTTACTGTTCCGGAAGACCTTTTCTTCAAAACGCTCAGTGAAGTGAGCGGATTTGATGTGGAGGGCAATCATCATATAATTAGACTGATGAAGGATCTGAGTTTTGCCAAGAAAGAATTTGACAAAGTCAGCTCGGCCCTGGAAGAGGTAAAACAGTCCGGTTATGGTGTAGTTACGCCCCGCCTGGAGGAAATGATCCTGGAAGAGCCGGAATTGATCAGACAGGGTTCTCGTTTTGGAGTGAAACTCAAAGCCAAAGCACC
>JAGFXV010000231.1 GCA_017861475.1 Bacillota bacterium
TTCAGATCTGATTTGGCAATCATTGACCCGATGGCATTGGGCATGGCGCCTATGCCTAGTTGCAGGCAGGCCCCGTCTTCGATTTCATTCAACACCAATTGGGCTACTTGATTGTCAACTTCAGTAACGGGCGTTTCCGGCAGCTGGATTAACGGTTTGTTATCGCCTTCCACAATATAGTCTATTTCCGAAATATGGAGGGCTTCACGCACTCCGCCTAAACACTGGGGAACGGAGGTGTTTACCTCAACAATGACAATTTTAGCATTATCACAAAGATAGGGAGTGATGGAACTGCTGGTACCGGTGTTGAAAAAACCGTGTTTGTCCATCGGCCCAACTTTTAACATGACGACATCAAGGGCTACATGACCGCGTGTGAAAAAAGACGGTCCTTCGTGGTAAGTGATAGGAGAATAATAACAGAGTCCCTGGTCATGCAGCCGGCGACTGGCACCGCTGAAATGCCAGTCACTGTAAATAAAATGTTCCTGCTTGGGATCTGCCAGCACTGCTTTGGGCGGAAAAGGACAGCAAACGGTAAATATTTTTACATTGTTCAGCTCATCCACTCGTTTAGACAAAGCCTCATCAAGTACATGAGAATTCATCATAAATTCGCCGTAGTTTACATTATCTCCGGATCTGATAACCTTAACTGCCTCGTCGGCTGTGACTAGTTTGCGATTATATTCTTCTTGAAAATTCATGGGCAATTCCTCCTTAAGAAGTTTCTTGGTAATCGCTGCCGCTTGTTAGCCTCTTAACAAATCCGAGGCAATGACTGATCTTTGAATTTCACCGGTTCCTTCAAAGATTTGGAATATCTTGGCGTCACGCATATATTTCTCAACCGGATAGTCTTTGGTGTAACCGTAGCCGCCAAAAATCTGTACGGCTTCCAGGGCGCAGAACATGGCGGTATCGCCGGCAAAGCACTTGGATAATGAAGCAGCCTTGCTGAAACGCGGCACATGCATATCCTGCAGGGATGAGGCTTCCAGATAAAGCAGGCGGGAGGCCTCGATCTGCATGGCCATATCAGCCAGCTTGAATTGAATGGCCTGGAAGGATGAAATCGGTTTGCCAAATTGCGTCCGCTCCTTGCAATAAGCCAGTGAAGCATCCAGGCAGGCCTGGGCTACGCCGGTAGCCATGGCGCCGATACTGGCGCGGGACAGATCCAGGGTTTTCATAATGATGTAGAACCCCTGCCCTTCCGAGCCTAACATATTTTTAGCCGGAACCCGGACGTCTTCAAAGATGACGGAGGTGGTATTGGAGTTTCTGATCCCCAGTTTATCTTCCTCCGGCCCGACGGTAATGCCGGGGGTGTTGCGATCGATCATAAAGGCGCACATGCCTTTATGGCCCATTTTTTTATCCAATGTTGCCATCAGCGTATAGACTCCTGCGGTACCGCCGTTGCTGATAAATTGCTTGGTGCCGTTGATGATGTAGTCATCACCGTCTTTTACACATTTGGTTGATATTCCGCCGGCATCAGAGCCTGCTCCTGGTTCGGTGAGACAGAAGGCTGCCAAGATGCCTTCATTGAGCAATCCGTAAAACCATTTTTTCTGTTCATGATTGGCGGCGATCAATACCGGATCAGCGGCGAGCAGCGTACTGGCGGCCATGATCACGCCTATGCCGGCATCACCGCGGCAGATTTCTTCAATCACAACGTTTTGGGCTACATGGTTCAGACCGGGTCCGCCGTATTCTTCCGGAACACCAATGGTCATCAGGCCTACCTCATGCATTTTTTTGATACAATCTGCCGGGTAGATGTGCTTCTTATCCCACTCACAGGCATAGGGCGCAATTTCGTTGTCCGCGAAATCTCTGGCCATGCTGCGCATCATTTCCTGTTCTTCACTTAATAAAAAATCCATTATGATTCCTCCTTCTCAATTAAACACTCTGACTTCTATATATCCCGGGTCCACAAGGAACAAAGAGCCGGGCCGCCGCCTACGCAAAGGGAAGCACCGCCCACGGTCTTACCCAGTCTTTCCAGTTCATAATAGAGGGAAACAATGATTCTCAGTGCGGTGCATCCCACCGGATGGCCCAACGCAATGCCCGAGCCGTTGAGGTTGCACTTGTTCATATCCAGATCAATGTCATAATCGGCTTTCAGTTTTCTGCCAACCCCCAGGAATTGTGCCGCAAAGGCTTCATTGATTTCCCAGTATTCGATGTCTCCCCAGTGCAGACCGGCTTCCTTCAGACATTTGGGAATGACCACGGCCGGCCCGAGCCCCATGATTTCCGGGGCCACCCCGGCAGCACTCAGGTTGATCAGTTTCATTAAGGGTTTTACACCCAGCTCAATTGCCTTCTTTTTAGACATAATAACCACCGCGGCGGCAGCATCGTTAATACCGGAAGCATTGGCAGCAGTGACCACCCCGCCTTTTTTGAAAGCAGGTGGCAGATTGGCCATGCTTTCCATGGTCGCGCCCCGGATGGGGTGTTCATCGATTGTAAAATAGGTACTGCCCTTTTTGGCTTTCAGTTCCACCGGAATGATTTCACGTTTGAAAGTTCCATCATCAACGGCCTTGACCGCCCGTTGATGGCTCATTAACGCCAATTCATCGCATTCCTGCCGGGTGATGCGATACATTTCCGCAATGTTTTCCGCCGTTATGCCCATATGGCCGGGAACCAGCTGGTCAAATAGTCCGTCATGGATCATGACATCTTCGATGGTGCCCTGGTTCATCCGGTACCCCATTCTGGCTTTGGGCAGCATGTAAGGCGTGGCAGTCATATTCTCTGTTCCGATGACCAGGGCAATATCCGTTTTCCCAAGCATAATATGGTCGGCAGCAACGTCCAGCGCACGCATACCGGATGCACAATTCTGGTTTACGTTGCAGGCGTTGCTGCTGACCGGCAATCCCAACGCCATGGCCACCTGACGGGATGGAAGCGATCCCTGCATATGCGGATATACTTCTCCCATGGTAAGTTCGTCGATAATATCGGCAGGTATTCCTGCTCTGTGAATAGCCTCCTGGCCGGCTACGATTGCCAATTGCCTGGCTGACACATCCTTGAGACTTCCCATAAATTTGCCTATGGCGGTTCTGCATGCACTTACGATTACGACCTCATTCAAATCCATTCTTTAACCCTCCCCGTTTGCATAAATGTTTTTGGGGTAATGAATCCGGTAGTTTTTGCCCTCCTTTCTGTTGGTGAGAGACCTGTACGGGATCAAGTCTCCGGTGCCAACCTTAAAAGCAAAAAGCGTGCCAATGCTATAAACTCCCTAAATTTAGGCAATAAGAAGCGGTATATCCAACGAGTTGGATATACCGCAGGCTAGGAAGGTATGAACTTTTATATCAATCTGCCATAGTATCCGGCATTAGCTTAAAGCGAAATCATTGCTGTTGCCGCTTTTGTAAAGTCTCTCAATCTGGCAGGGCATTTTTCCATTTTTACTCCAGTCCATATTTGTTTAATTTTCGATAGAGTGCGGAAGTGTGAATGCCTAACTGCCTGGCCGCATGGGTTTTATTTCCGTTTACTTCCTTGAGCGTCTTAAGAATCATTTCCTTCTCCAGGTTTTCCATGGCTTCCATGAGGCTTTCCTGCCGGTTGATGGAAAATTTATCTGTAAGTGACGGGAAGTTTCTGTAGGAAAGAAAATTATCATGATTCATGTCGGCCAGGTTAATCGCTCTTTCCAGGATGTTTTCCAACTCCCGGACGTTGCCCGGCCAGGAATAGCTTTTCAGCAGCTGCACCGCTCGCGCAGATATATCATATATATTGGTCATTAATTTTTTATTGATCCGGTACATCAATTCAGTAATAATAATCGGGATGTCCGCAGGCCTTTCCCTCAAAGGCGGAATTTTTAAACTGACTACATTCAAACGATAATAAAGGTCCTGACGGAATTCCTTGTTCATGACCATACTTTCCAGGTCACGATTGGTGGCAGCAATTACCCTTACATTGGCCGTGATCATCCGGGTACCGCCGACACGTTCCACGACTCTTTCCTGCAGCACCGACAGCAGTTTGGTCTGCATGGTTAACGGCATATCACCAATTTCCCCTTTTCTGGCGCCGGTAAAGGCGCCCTCTTCATAGCCAAAAAGTTCCGACTCCAGCAGACTTTCAGGCAGGGCGGCGCAGTTGATGCGGACAAAAGGTCCCAGATAGCGGTTGCTGGCATTATGAATGGCATGGGCAAACAGTTCTTTTCCGGTTCCGCTTTCACCCGTGATCAAAATGTTGGAAACGGTTTTGGAAAGATGATAGGCTAATGATTTGACTTTTATAAATTCACTGTCCTGGCCGATCAAATCGTCAAAATACCATCTGGCCTGGTAACTCTGGCGAAGTTCTTCCTTATAAATATTCAATTCCTTCTGTGTTTCCTGCAGCTTTTTGATCAGGATCTGGGCACCGGACATATCCAGGAATATGCTTTTCGCCATGGCTCCGATGATTTGGCCATCTTTGACA
>JAGFXV010000232.1 GCA_017861475.1 Bacillota bacterium
GCAAAGCTTAGGTGAAACAAGTAAGACCGCCCAATATGGCTGGTTTTATCCTGCCGAATGGCCGCAGCTTTGTTTTGCCGGTCCGCATCAGAAGGCAGTTCATTATTTATTATCTGCTAAAAACAATGATTCGTAAAAAAGCGGTGTAAGATATTTGATAATTGTGATATAATATTTAATATTTATTATGTAAGAATCAGGGGGGAAATAATGCTTGTTCATCAATTAATGTACCAGGGAACAGAAAATCAAGTGGCTTTTTTTGGCGGTCAGCAGACGATAACGTACGGTCAGATGCAGGATCAAGTGATGTTGTATCGGAATTTTTTCTATCAAAAAGGTGTGCGTTCCGGTGAAAATGTTGGTTTATTTGCCAAAAATTCAATAGAGTTTGTATACAGCTATTTGGCAATTACGAGTCTTGGGGCTGTAGTGGTTCCGTTGAACTTTCAGCTTGTTGCCAGAGAAGTCGCTTTTATTGTGCAAAATTCGAAGATGAAAACATTAGTGACGATGGGTCATATGGAATTGGCCGACGAACTGCGCAGCTACGGCTATGAACAAGAGCTGCAGCAACTGGTTATTGCTGATTTCTCTTCCCAACTGCCGCAAATGAATATCCCGGAAGCGGCTATCCCTGTAGCTGAGGATCCGCATGCTGTCTGTACCATTATTTATACTTCCGGTACGACGGGACATCCCAAAGGGGCAATGTTGACACATGATAATTTGATCAGTGATGCCAAAGCTTTTTCAGAACGCATGCCAATTACGCCAGCGGATCATATATTATGTGTTTTGCCGATGTACCATGCGTTTGCTTGGACTTGCGCGGTATTGGTACCGTTGTTGAATGGCGCCAGCATCACGATCCTGGAAGCCTTCACCCGAGAAGTCATCAGTGTTATTCGCGATACGGGCATTACTGTAGTGTTTGGAATCCCAACTATGTATAAATTGTTTGCAGTGTGGGGAACGGCAATTGATTTTCAAAATGTAAGGCTGTACGTTTCTGGCGGCTCTTCCTTGCCGCAAGAAGTTTATCAGCAATTTTCCCGCAAATCCGGTAAAGCAATCGTTGAGGGGTATGGTTTGTCGGAGGCTTCGCCGGTGGTCACAGTCAGTTCGCCTGAAAGAATCAAGATTGGTTCCATTGGGAGCCCTCTTCCCGGCTTGGAGGTCCATGTTATGGCGGAAGATGGGCGGATCATGGGTACGGGCGAAATCGGCGAATTGGTTGTTCGTGGGCCCATCGTGATGGCTGGTTATTTGGACCGTCCGGAAGAAACGGCACAAGCGCTGAGAAATGGTTGGCTGCACACCGGAGATCTGGCTTACCAGGATGCCGATGGCGATTTTTATATAGTAGATCGGCTAAAGGACATGATTATTACCAGCGGGGAAAATGTATACCCGCGTGAAATTGAGGAATTGTTGTTTGCCTTCCCGAATGTGCTTGAGGCCTCAGTCGTTGGCGTGCCTGACAAATTACGCGGCAGTGCCGGATGCGCATATATTGTCATGGCAGAAGGCCATGAGCTGGACAAGAAAGCGTTGAAGGAATACCTACAGGCCAATTTGGCAATTTATAAAATTCCCCGGGAATTTGTGCAGGTAAGTTCTCTGCCCAAAAATTCGACTGGAAAAGTGTTAAAGAGACTCTTACAGGAGAAGGCTGGAAATTTGAAGGGAAATGCCGTTTAGCGCTGCACGCAAAAACGGAAAAAATGGAAAGCCTGATGTTTGTCATCAGGCTTTTTTTTACAAGGAATTATCAATTATTTTTGGCAAAGGTAGGTTACTTTTTCAGTGATGGCTTATAACCGAGCGTTCTGGATATTTCCTGGGTAATTTCAACCAAAGATTTCCCCATGTTTTCGCGGATTTCTGCTTGCATTCGCGAGGTGGGGCCAGAAATGCTTATTGCGGCAAAAGCTTGGCCCGTATGATTAAAAATTGGCGCTGCTACACAGGTCAATCCGATTTCCAATTCTTCGAAGTCTTCTGCGTAACCGGAAATTCTTACTTTTTTAATATTCTCAAGAAGTATATTCTGATCGCAAATCGTGTAGTCAGTAAATTTTACTAATGGTATTGCGTCGATTATTTGCTGTAATTCATTATCGGGCAGTCCGGAAAGAATAGCCTTGCCGACAGCAGTAGTATTGACAGGAAGGCGGCTTCCTGCAGCTGTACTGATACGCATGGAGTGGGGACTTTCGATTTTTTCCAGATAGATTACATAATCTCCGTCTCGCACGACAAGGTTTGCAGTTTCTTTAAATTGGGATAATAGCTTCTCCAAATACGGGACAACAATTTTTCGCAAATCATATTTTACCTTGGTTCCCATTCTGAACAATTCAATACCTAGGCGATATTTGCCGGTGGTATCATTTTTTTCTAGATAGCGGCAATGTTCAAGAGTACTAATGATATTAAAAGCGGTACTTTTGTGAAGCTTGATTTTATTGCTGATCTCCGTTACGCCCAGTTCTTCGGCATCTTCAAAACAATTTAAAATGTCGATTGCCCTGACTAACGCCTGAATGATTGCATTACCCATTGATTCCACCCCGTTCGTCGTATTGATCACTATTTTATTCTATTCTGCAATAAAAGCAAAGTTTTTTCGACCATCAGAAAGTATAAATTTTATCAGTTTTATTGGTTATTTTTTTTAGCTATTTCTTTTATTGCAATAGTGAAAAAATAATGCTACAATTGATTATACCATAATATAATACGTTGTGCCATATTATAGAACGATGTATTGTTTTAAAACCTACTTAATTTTCTGGGAAAACCAAAAATCATAAGGGGGAAACAAGAATGGCAAAAAAGACAAGTAATGATTTTGTGCAAATGGTAGCCAACGGGGAAAAAATTGTTTATCTCACCGCATATGACTATTTGACAGCGAAGATGGTGGAAAAAGCCGGTATAGACATGATTCTTGTGGGCGATTCTTTGGGAATGGTGTGTTTAGGCTATGACACGACTTTCCCTGTTACGATGGATGATATGATCCGTCATTGTCAGGCTGTCCGGCGGGGAGCTCCCAATACTTTCATCGTAGGAGATATGCCATATATGTCTTATCAGGCTTCCGATGAACAAGCAATTATGAACGCCGGCCGCTTTATTAAAGAAGCCCAGGTAGACGCTATTAAGCTGGAGGGCGGCGGACCTATGATCGCCAGCCGCATCAGCGCTATTCAGCAATCCGGCATTCAGGCGATGGGGCACATCGGTTTGACTCCGCAATTTATGGGACAAATTGGCGGCTATAAAGCCCAGGGACGCAGCGCCGGTGCGGCTATGAAACTGGTAAATGAGGCTAAGTTATTGGAAGAGGCTTCTGCTTTTGCCATTTTGGTGGAAGGGGTTCCTTCTGTTGTCGGTAAAGCGATTACCGAAAGAGCCGGCATTCCTATTCTCGGGATTGGTGCGGGCCCTTATACGCATGGACAATTGCTAATATATGCGGATATGGTAGGTTTTTATGATAACTTTACCCCTAAATTTGTCAAAAAATACGCCAATGTAGCTGAAGTTTTAACGAATGCTTTTAAAGAATACGCACAAGAAGTCCGCGAAGGAAACTTCCCCATTGATCCCGATCATACTTATAAAATGAAAGAAGAAGAAGTGAAAGAATTCTTGGCAATTTTAGAAAAATAAGATAAACTTGTTAGTGGGATTTTTTGCCTTATTCCTTGGCCCCGCATAAGCAAACGGCGGGCCAAGGAATAAGGCAAGGGCCAAACTGATTTTTATGATCATGGTGACAATGCATGTAATTGGGAGGAGAAAGAGAAGATGACATTCAAAAGCGACATAGAAATTGCCCAGGAGGCAACGCCCGAAGTAATTAACAAAATCGCGGATAAACTGAATATTGATCAGGAGTATATTGAGAATTACGGAAAATATAAAGCCAAAATTGATTATAATCTGTTGAGCGAAATGAAAGATAAGCCTGATGCAAAACTGATTCTCGTTACGGCGATCAACCCCACGCCGGCCGGCGAAGGGAAAACGACCACTACCGTTGGTCTGGGTGATGCGTT